>DASZOE010000438.1:0-10023 GCA_035550945.1 Acidimicrobiales bacterium | reverse complement strand
GCTTGCCACCCGCGTCGTTGGACGAGACCGGGAGCTGGGCGCGCTTCGTTCCGCACTGGCGGCGGCCACCGAGCGCAGGGGGAGCGTCGCCTTTCTGGTGGGTGAAGCGGGCATCGGCAAGTCCCGTCTGGCCCAGCTGGCGGCCGCTGACGCCGCACGCGGGGGGATGGCCCTCGGCGCGCAGGGTGCCCAGGCAGAGCACGGCCTCGGAGGTAAGGTTGTCGGCCAGATACTCGAGGATCGTGAGGGTTTCGGGGTCGGCCCAGTGCAGGTCCTCCATCACGACCAGGCAGCCCCGGCCGTCCGCCACCTCCCGCAAGAAGCGCAGCACCGCCTCGGCCAGCGCCACGACGGAGTCTTCGACGCGGCCCTGGCCCTCGACGTGCCACTCCGGGATGAGCCGACCGAGGGTTGCTCGGAAGGGCGTCAGGGCCGGTGCGTCGGGCACACCACCGACGCGGACGGCCGAGCAGAGAGCCTCGGCCAGAGGCCGGTAGGCAACCGGCGTGGCCGTTCGCACCGCTCGCCCGCGCAGGACCGCCATCCCCCCACTTCGGGCGTCAGCGGCCGTCAGCTGGGCCAGACGGGACTTGCCGATGCCCGCTTCCCCCACCAGGAAGCCGACGCTCCCCCTGCGTTCCGTGGCCGCCGCCAGTGCGGAACGAAGCGCGCCCAGCTCCCGGTCTCGTCCAACCACGCGGGTGGCAAGCACCGATCTCCGCTCCGGCGCTCCGCGGCCGTTCGCCACGGCTCCAATTGTGGTCCATCACCATCGCAATCGCCGCAACGACCTCACTAGAGCGACCACACCCGATCCGGGCAAGAAGAGTGGTCCGGTGAACCGTGCCGGTGACCGGGGCGCTATGCGGTGCATGCCGCGGCACTGCTGGTCGGCCCTCTCCGGTCTGTCGTCCTCGGCAACGACGCCCGGCCGCTGAGGCGACGAGCTCGTGCTGGACGGCGTTGGCTTAGGCCCGCTGGGCCCGGTCGCGCCCCACGGCCAGGTGGTCATGCTGTGGGGACATTGACTTGACACGGGCAGGCCGGCGTTGGCCTCCCCGCGTGGTCCCACCAGGGCCTGCAGGTCCGGCGCCAACTGACAGGGCCCAATCCGGTCGGCAAAGAGAGGTTGAAGCCGCCCGGGTTTCGGATGGGGCGACGTCCGTGTGGAGCGTCGGGCTCCGCGAGCGATACCGAGAGCTTGACGCTGGCGAGATTGAGGCCCGGCGTCGTCGCGCCACAGGCAACCACCGGGTAGCCCTCACAGAGCAGCTGCCCCCGGACACCGGTGGTCGCAGATGCGTGGGGTCGTCTCCGTGGCAAGCACCGTGGAAAGACATCGCCTCGACGTCGCCCACGCCCGGAGCCCTCGGGACGGCGCCGCCGCGTTCCAGCCGCGTCCAAGGCCGGTTCAAGGGGCGCCACCCACACTGCTACCGGCTGCTCGAACGAAGCGGCGGAAGGGCAGGCAGTCATGAGAAGGCTCACGGTTGCGCTCGGCGGGGTGGTCGGGACCGCCGTACTGGCGCTGAGCGTGGCGTTGTCGGGACCGGTCGAGAGCGCCGGCGGCGCCACCGCGGTCCTGAAGGACTCGACCGGTCGGGACGCCGGCTATGTGCGCATCGCCGGAGCGGGCCGCAGCCGGGTCGTCGTGCAGGCGGTGGTCACCGGCGCCTCGTCCCTTGCACCCGGGTTCCACGGCTTCCACATCCATGCGACGGGCAGCTGCATCGGGCCCTCGTTCGCGTCCGCCGGCGGGCACCTCGGCCACGCCGAGGGCCAGCTGCACGACGACCACGCCGGCGACATGCCCTCACTCCTCGTCAAGGCCGACCACACCGCGCTCCTCACGTTCGAGACTGATCGGGCCCTGCTCGACCGGGTCCTCGACGCCGACGGGGCGGCCGTGATCGTTCACGCCGGGGCCGACAACTTCGCCAACATCCCGGCCCGCTACGGCACTCCCGACGCCACGACGCTCGCCACCGGCGACGCCGGGTCGCGGGCCCTGTGCGGTGAGCTGCGCTGAGCGAACCGGCGGTGGAAGTTCGAACTCGGACGCGAGTCTCCACCGCCGGTTCAGCGCCCCTCGCCGCACGGTGCGGGTTGGGCTCGTCTACCTGGCCGTGTCGTTCGTCGCCGTCGGTCTGTGGGCGACCCTCGACTCCCGCGGCTTCTACGAAGGGTTCCCGGGCGGTGGTCGCCAGTGGGTGGAGGGGGACGGTCCCTACAACGCCCACCTGGTCGGCGACGCGGGCGCCGGCTTCCTGGCGGTCGGTGCTGTCCTCGTGCTCGCCGCAGTGTGGATGGACCGCCGGGTGGTGCAGGCCGCGCTGGCGGCGACCGCCGTTCACGGCGTGCCGCACCTCCTGTTCCACTTGCGCCACCCAAGCGACGTCCTCAGCGGTGCCGACCGGCTCATGAGCAACGGCGCCCTGGCCTTCGGGGTGGCGATCGCAGTCGTGCTCCTCGTCGCCGTGGCGCGCGGACCGGGCGACGAGGCGCGACCGTCCTAGGAACCGTCGAGCCGGGCGGCGATCTGCTCCCCCCGGGCAAGCAGCGCCGGAGCGGCCAGGGCAGTGCCGTCCCGACGGAGCCACGCGAGCAGATCGGCGGCCCGTTCACGGTCACCCTGCCGCCCCCGGCGGGCGAGCACGGCCGCGTAGAAGGTGCGCAACTGGGCGAGGAGTCCCCGACAGCCGAGTGCGACCGTCGTCCGGTCGGCCTCCTCGAAGAGCGACACCGACTCGTCGAGGTCACCCGTCGTCGCGGCACAAAGCGCCACGCCGAGGCCAACGGGGCCGACCGTGCCGGCGTAATGGTGCACCCAGAGGTGCTGGTAGGGCCGCAGGGCGGTGGCCGTGCGCGCCGCCAGCTCGACGTCGTCCAATTGGAAGGCGATGACCGCGCACATCATCGTGTTGAGGAACGGGAAGACGTGGTCCACCAGGTCCTCCGGATCAGGCCGCTGAGCCTGCAGGGCGTCCCGGGCCTCAGCCTCCCGGCCCTCCATCGCCAGAACCATCGCGTATCCGATGGCCCAGGCCGGCTCGTCGGGGTAGACGTCGGTCCCGGCGTCTAGGGACTCGACGATGCCATCGAAGGCGCCGTGGCACCACGCAAGCACGGTCAGCGTCGCCGTCCACCACGCCGCACCGTCGGGTTCGTCCAGCTCCTGAGCCAAGGCGAAGGCGTCGTCGTTGAGTCGGCGAGCGTCGTCGAAACGGCCGTCGAGGACGGCCAGGCGCGGCGTGCAGGCCATGGCCAACCACTGCAGCGTCGGTGCCGCGCCGGCGGCGACCACTGCCATCTCCTCCGTGACCCGTCTGAAGGCGGGGATGTCGCCCGCGGTCAGCAGAGCCCCGGACCAGAAGTAGCGGGCGAGAACGCGCTGGGCGGGGTCACCACTCGCGTCGGCCAGCCCGGCGGCCTCCTCGGCCCGGGCGACCAGGTGGCGGGTTCGTCCGGCGGCAAAGGCGGCGTAGCCCGTGCGGTTCAGGACCTCGGCGAGCAGCGCATCGTCACCCAGCGCTCTCGCCATGCGCTCGGCTTCGGCGGCGAGGGCGAGGCGCCGGCGGTCGTCGCGGGTGAAGCAGACCTCGGCTGCCAGCTGGGCGAGCAGGCGAGCCCGGTCGGCGCTGGGCGCCGGACCGACGGCTTCGAGCACGGCCTCAGTCAGCGCCAGCCGTTCCCTGTCGATACCTCCGATGATGCTCGGCAGCCACCTCGAGTTGCTGAGGGCGGCCCGGACGAGCAGGTCGAGATCGCCGGCCTCCTCGGCGGTTCGGGCGGCGGCGAGAAGAGTGGCGCGGGACCGGGCGTCGCCCTGGTCGCGCTGAGCCTCCCCGAGGCCGCACAACGCATGGGCCCGTTCCGGAGCGCCGGAGTAACGCGGTTCGGCAAGAAGCCCGAGCACGCGGCGGAAGCGCGCCTCGGCGTCGGCGAGGGCCCGGGCCCCCAGCGCCTGTTCGGCGGCGGCCAGCGCGTAACGGACCGCCCGGGGCAGCTCGTTGCCCGTGGGCTCCGCCTGGACGAGGTGGTGGGCCAGCGCCACGACGTCGTCGGGCCGCAGCTTCTCGAGCATCTCGGCGACCTTCAGGTGGGCGCGCTTTCGCCGGGTGGCGGACAGGTCCTCGTAGAGGGCGGCGCGGACGAGCGCGTGTGCGAAGCGGTAGTGGTCGGCGCCCGTCTCCTGGACCAGGCGAGCCGTCACCGCCTCGTCCAGGGCGTCGAGCACGTCGTCGTCGGAAAGGTCGGTGAGGGCGGCCACGAGCTCCGCGTCGAAGTCACGGCCGATGACGGCGGCCACCGACAGCACCCGGGCCGCGGGCGTCGACAGACGGTCGAGCCGGCGCCCGATCACGTCGCGGACTCCCTGAGGGACGGTGACCTGACGCCGGTCCGCAACCGTCCAGCGTTCTGCTGAACGGGCGACGACACCGGTCTCGACGAGGTGGCGGAGCACCTCATCGAGGAAGAACGGGTTGCCTTCCGTTTCGGCGTGGAGCATCCCCGCGAGCGTCCGGGTGTCGTCGTCGAGCGCGTCGCCGAGCGCCCGGCAGACGAACTCCTCGACCTCGGCGGGAGACAAGCCCAGGATCGACACCTGCTCGACGCCGGGGAGTCGCCGGATCTGGGCCATGACCGCCAGCAGCGGGTGTCCGCGGTCGACCTCGGTCACCCGGTACGTCCCGACGAGCAGCAAGGGCACACCGTCGGGCCGCGCCGCTGCCGCCCGGAGCACGTGGCGCAGGAGGAGCAGCACTGGTTTGGACGCCCAGTGCAGATCGTCAAGCACCAGGACCACGGGCTGCCGGCGGGCCAGCTCGACGAGCCAGGAGCCGGTCGCTTCGAACAGGAGGTGTTCCTCCGACCTGGGGTCGGACGACACCGGCGGACCCAGGCTCGGCACTCGCGACGCGAGGAGCGGTTGAAGGCGGATGAGCTCCGCGGGGTAGCGACCGAGCACTGGCTCGGGCGCGTGACCCGTGTACCAGTCGAGGGCCTCGACGAAGGGCTGGTAGGGAAGACCGGGCTCCTCCTGGCAGCGCCCGTAGAGCACGACGGCGCCGTCCGCGAAGGCGGCTCGAGCCACCTCGGCCGCGGTCCGGGTCTTGCCGATACCCGGCTCGCCGGCCAGGAACGCGGCGCGGCACGACCCCGTTCCCGCCGCCCGGCGAGCGTCACGAAGCCGGACGAGGAGGTCCTCGCGGCCGACGTAGTCCCGCGACGACCCGGCCGCGAGCAGCGGCGGGAAGGGGACCTCGCGCCCGGGCAGGGAGCCAGTGGCCGGGCCGGCGGACGCCTCGAGGGACGGCGCCTGGGCCAGCACGTCGGCCTCGAGCCGGCGCAGGGCAGGGCTGGGCTCGATCCCCAGCTCCTCTCCCAGAATCCGCCGCGCCGCCTGGTACGCCCGGAGGGCCTCGGCCTGGCGGCCACACCGGTACAGGGCGAGCATCAGCTGGGCCCATAGCCGTTCGCGGAGGGGGTTCTCTTCGACCATCGCTTGCAGGCGGCCGATTAGCTCGCCGTGCCGACCCAGCGCGAGCTCCGCGTCGGCCTGCTCCTCCAGGGCGGCTAGGCGTAGCTCCTCCAGCCGGGCCGCCTCGAGGGAGGCGAACGGCTCCGCAGCCAGGTCGGCGAGCGCGGGACCGCGCCACAGCGAGAGCGCCTCCCGGAGGGAGGCCGCTGCCCGGCCGTGGTCGCCCGTGGCCATCGCCCGCCGCCCGTCACTCAGGAGGCGCTCGAAGCGCTGGGCGTCGATGCGGTCCGGATCGACGACGAGCGTGTATCCCGGGGCTTGCGTCCTGATCGCCGGGTCGCCCTCTTGACCCTTCCCGAGATCAGCGATCGCCTGGCGCAGGTAGGAGACGTAGCCCTGGAGGGTGTTCGTCGCGCTCGGAGGCGGGCGGTCGCCCCAGACCGCGTCCACCAGCCGGTCGGCGGGCACGACCTGGTTGGGATGCAGGAGGAGCACGGCTAGGACGGCGCGGGGCTTCGGCCGGCGCAGGTCGGCGAACCGCTCGCCGTCGGTCACGTCCAAGGGGCCGAGGATCCGGAGCTCAAGCATCTGGGCCGTCGTCGAGGCTACTTGTGAACGGACGTCGGCGCTCTCCCGGACGAACGGGTACCGCCCCGGGTCCTGGCGGTGGACACGCGCCGTCGCTGAGGCGGAGCGAGTGTCGAGCGAGCGGCGGCGAGGCCAGCGCCGGCCTCCCCCGTGGGCCCGTCAGGACCACCCCTGGATCACCGCGTCGCCGTCGTGTCGAACCCCTCTTTGGAACCGAAACGGGGTAGCTCCGCGCGACGGGAGTGTTCAGTCGTGGCGGAGCTTCGGGTAGGGCTGAGCCGCGACGGGTGCGGTGCGTCGACGGTGGCTGCGGTCGTGACGCCTAGGCGTAGCGGTAGTTGTCCCCGTGCGTGAGCTGCGTTGTCCCGATCACGTCCAACGCCCGGGCGAGCCAGTCGGCCGGCCGGCCGTTGTCTCGCTGTCGGGGAGCGCGTCCGAGGCGACCACGCGGTGCTCGACGGCTTCGTGACAGCGCTGTTGTTGCCGCACCTTGGACTGGGGTCCTGCTCGTTGAGTTTTCGCCGGTGGGCAGCGCTGTCAGCAACCGAGGCCGGGCCGGCCGGTGAAGATGGCATTGTTGGCCTGGTAGGTGGTGCCGATGTGGCCGGGAAGAGCAGCCGGCCGCGCCGCCGCCGAGGGACGGGAAGGCCGCCCGGTTCACGTCTTGGGCAGTGGCGTCAGGAACGCCACGATCATCGATGAGACCCGTTCGACCCGGTGGAGCAGGTCGACGTGGTTCGTGCCGGGCAGGATGGCCAACTGGACGGCTGGGACCGGCACGACATCGCCCGGTACGCCGCCCCGGATGAGACGGAACAGCGCGACGACGTGCTCGGGCAGCACGACATCGGCGTCACCGATCATCAGCAGCGTCGGGACCTGCAACTCCTTTAGCCGCTCCGGGAGCACAGTGAAACCGGCCCGGTCGAGCACGTTCACCTTCTCGACGAGCGGGATCCACGCGTCGGGTTCGGGCGCCACCCGGAGGTACGCCTCGTGCCACAGCGTCCCGTCGAGCTGATGAGGATCGAACGAGGACTCGAACATCGCCGTGAGCTGCGGGTACACGCCGCTCGGGTCGAACGAGACGCCGCCGAAGTACACGAGACGATCGACGAGGTCTGGACGATCGACGGCCACCAGTAGCCCGACGGCACCACCCATGCTGTACCCGACCGCGTGGGTTCGCTCGAGGCCAAGGGCTTCCAGCACCGCCGTGGTGTCGGCCGCCATGCCGTCGTAGGTCAACGGCCTGTCGACATCGCGAGTGCGGCCGTGACCCTGGAGCTCCCGGCGATGACCTGGTAGTGCTCGGCCAGCACCGGCAGCAGTCCGGCGAAGCAGCTCTCGATCGTGCCGAACGCACCGTGGAGCAACAGCATTGGAGAGCCCTGCCCGTGGCGCTCGTAGTAGATCTCGAGCGCGCCGACATCGACATAGCCCGACGAGCGGGGCGGTGCCGGGGCCACCGTCCCGGCACCTTCGCTCGCGCTGTCGCCCGTCATGTCTTCGGCCGGTAGTTCATGTAGACGACGCCGTTGTCGTAGGACTCGCACACGGCGAGCGTGAGCTTTACCGGCGGCACTCCATCGGCGAAGAGCCGGGGGCCGGTTGCCAGGGTGAGCGGATAGACGCACAAGTGGAGCTCGTCGACGAGACCGTCGGCCAGCAACGCACGAGCGAGCGCGATGCTGCCGCTGACGTAGAGGTCGCCGACCTCGTCCTTCAGGCGGCGAATCCGGTCTGGGTCGTACGCCCCGATCACCTCGGAGTTCCGCCACGTGGGGTTCGTCAGAGTCCCCGACACGACGTACTTCGTCGTGTCGTTGAAAAACGGAGCCCCCTCGTCCTCCTCGACGGTCCGGGTAGACCACGCCGGCTCGAACATCTCATACGTCCTGCGACCAAGCAGGATCCCTCGGCTGCGGCCGGTCACCGCTCGGAGGCGATCGCCCATCTTGGGCTCCCAGCCGTACTCGAACGTCCACGACGGGTTGTCGACGACGCCGTCGAAGCTCATGAACTCGTGAACATGCAGTGCTCCCATGTCCGTTACCTCCTCGTGATCGAACTTCCACCCCGTCGACGAATGCCTATCGGCGGATGCGACATCACCCGCCGGGTCTCTGTCGTGTCCCCGCTCCACTCCGCCCCGACGCGGGCTGACCGGCACACGTCACAGCGCGCGTCAGAGGCCCCGGACCACCTCCACGAGCTGGTCAAGGGCGACGCCCCAGCCCTCGTGGAAGCCCATCTTCTCGTGCTCGTTCTTCGTCTCGGTCGATCCGTGCACCGCGACGGCCCGGTACCTCGTCCCCGAGCCGGCTGGCTCGATGGTGATGATGGCCGTGAAGGGCAGGCCGCTGGCGACGGGACGGAAGCCGGGCCCCATCGCCGAGGTCCAGACGAAGCGCCGGTTCTCCACGACCTCCAGGACGCAGCCCGCGCCCTCGTCCATGGTCTCGCCTTCCGGCGAACGCATCACGGCGCGGAAGATGCCGCCGGGGCGCAGGTCGATCTCGCACTCGACGGTCTCGTAGGGCTTCGGCGCGAACCACTTTTTCAGATGCTCCGGGCTCGTCCACGCAACCCACACGAGGTGGGGGGGAACGTCGACCTCGCGCTCGAGAACGAGATCGAGGCTCGGGTCGACGGGGTGATCGGCCATGTTCATCGCTCCATCTCCTTCACGGTGCGGACGTAGTCGTCGAACTGATCGAGGCGGCGCTCCCAAACCCGGCGTTGGGTCGCCATCCAGTCGTCGACCGCATGCATCGGTCGCGGCGTGAGCCGATAGGTGCGCACGCGCCCCTCCTTCGTGGAGCTGACGAGCCCCGCCTTTTCGCGCACTTCGAGGTGTTGGAGGAACGACGGAAGCGCCATCGCGAACGGACGAGCGAGCTCGGACGTGGCCGCCGGACCCCAGCCCAGACGCTCGACGACCGCCCGGCGGGTCGGATCGGCGAGCGCGTGGAACAGGCGGTTCAGAACGGCCGCTTGCTGAGGCATGCACCTAACTTTGCCTGACGCCGGAAACTGAGGTCAAGGACTAACTATGAGCGTCCTCGCGCTGCGTCGCTCCCTCGAGGCGCTAGTCGCGGCCGAGCGGCGTTGACGCGTCCAGGGAAGGCACGAACGACTCATCGCTCCGCTCTCTGCCCTTTTCGTGAGCCGCCGACGGACGAGGAAACAGCTACGCCAGCCCCAGGCCCGAGCGGCCACACCAACAGAGCTTGAGGAGCGGCGAGCGAGCGGGGGGGCGGCCGGTGTGCTGTTGATGTCTACACACCGCTCGTTCAGGGAGGAAGCCCATGACGGCGTGCCCGAAGCAGTCCTCGCCTGCCGTCAAGGCGGGCGTCTACACCCGGATCTCCTCGGACCCGAGCGGCCAGCGCGCCGGCGTCGAGCGCCAGCGGGCCGACTGGCGAAGCCCACTGCCTGGCACGGGGCTGGGAGGTCGTCGAGGTGCTCTGCGACAACGACGCCTCCGCCTACGGACGGAAGCCTCGACGGGCCTACGAGCAGATGTTGGCTGCCGTCGAGTCGGGCAGCATCGATGCGATCGTCACCTGGCACAACGACCGTTTGCATCGCTCACCCAAGGAGCTCGAGGCGTTCATCGATCTCGTCGAGCGCAGTCGGGTCCGCCTGGCCGTGGTCACCGGTGGCGACTACGACCTCACGACCCCCGACGGGCGGCTGTCAGCGCGCATCGTCGGGGCCGTGGCCCGGAAGGAGTCCGAGGACCGCAGCCGGCGCGTGCGACGCAAGCACCTCGAGCTCGCCGAGCAAGGCAAGCCCGCCGGCCAGCTGGGTTGGGGCGTGCGCAGCGACGAGGAGCGGGAGTTGGTCCGAGAGGCTGCCCGCCGAGTGCTCGACGGCGATGGTCTCATGACAATCGCTCGCGACTGGAACGCCCAAGGCGTGCCCGGGGCGTCGGGCGGACCGTGGAC
>DASZOE010000437.1:0-1858 GCA_035550945.1 Acidimicrobiales bacterium | reverse complement strand
GCGGCCCCCCGGCCCCGGGGTGTGGCGGTGGGACGGTGAGGCTGCTCGTCGGTCCGGTGCCGCCCGAGTGCGCGGCCCTCTGGACCGAATGGGCGCTCCAGGCCATCGAGGAGCTCCGTGCCGAGCCGGTGTCGGGCGGACCGCTCCACCCCGAGACCCTCGACGCGATCGAGTCGTACGTCCGCGCCTGGTCCCGGGCCACCCGGCGGCGCGCCGACGTCTTCCGCTGGCAGTCCGAGGTCGACCCCGAACAGCTCGAGTACGTCACCAACGCCTTGTACAACCTCGACGGTCACCTCTCGGCGCAGGTCATGAGCGGGCAGCGCCGGGCGGCTCCGGTCGAGGGCGAGGTGTTCCACGGTGTCCTCGTGGAGGCGCTGCTGCGCGCCCTCGCCGAGGAGAGCCCGTGCCGGGCCGCCTTCTCGGAGCAGCTGGGCCAGACGTGGCCCGCTTCGCGCCCCCCCACGTGAGCAGCCGACGGCGGCGGTGAGAGCCGCACCCGCCCCTTGGCCGGGGGACTCCGCTCACCGCTCGGCCGGTAGGAGAATGGGCCCGTGAACCCCCGGACGATCGACGTCGAACGGGCCCGCGGCGTCGTCGTCACCTGGGAGGACGGCCACGTCAGCCGGTTCGGCCTCGAGGACCTGCGGGCGCGCTGTCCGTGCGCCAGGTGCCGGGGTCTGCGGGAGATGGGCCAGGCCGCGTGGCCGGTCCCGGGCGCGCCCGAGGAGCTGCGCATCGTGTCCGCCGAGCAGGTCGGCAACTGGGGCCTGAACCTGCACTGGAACGACGGCCACACCACCGGGATCTACACGTGGGAGACGCTGCGCGACTGGTGTGCGTGCCCGGAGTGCACCGCCGCCTGATGCCGGCCGTCAGCTGACCACCAACCCCTTGTCCTCGACGGCCCGCCAGCAGTACCAGGCCGCGACCGAGCGCCAGGGCCGGTAGACCTCCCCGAGGGCGGCCAGCTCCCTGGGCGTGGGTCGCTCGGCCAGGCCGTGGGCGCGGGCGTAACCGGTACGGACGCCGTAGTCGTCGACCGGCCACACGTCGAGGCGGCCGAGGGTGAAGATCAGGAACATCTCCGCCGTCCAGCGGCCGATGCCACGAACGGTCACCAGGCGCTCGATCACCTGCTCGTCGCTCCGGCGGGCGAGGTCGTCGAGGCGGACGCGGCCGTCGGCGACCCGCTCGGCCAGGTCGCGGATCGACGCCGCCTTGGACGCCGACAGTCCCGCCGACCGGAGCACGGGCTCGGGCATGGCGCCCACCGCCCCCGGCGTCGGCGCCCCGTCCTCGAAGAGGGCCGCGAACCGGCCGTAGATCGCGGCCGCGGCCCGACCGGCGAGCTGCTGGTACACGATGGCTCGGGTGAGGGCGCCGAAGTGGCCACCGGCGGCGCGGCGCACCGGCACGGCGGCAGGGCCGAAGCGCTCCACCAGCCGGGCCATGGCGGGATCGGCGGCGGCCAGGGCGACGTCGGCCGCGGCCAGGCGCTCCCGGCGCGACGGCCGCGACTGCCGGGACGGCCGCGACTGCCGCGACTGCCGCGACTGCCGCCAGGGCTCCTGGGTCGACCCGCTCATCCCCGGGAATATGTACGACATGGCCAAGACGCTCCAACCCGGTGACATCGTCCCCCTCCGCGCCCTGCAGCCGTTGGACGGCGGGCCGCCCGTCCGCATCGGCGCCAACCGCCTCCGGGCCCAGGTCCTCGTGGTCACGCACCAGAACCCGTGCGACCGCTGTGCGGCCTACCTCGACTCGTTGGGCGCACGGGCCGATGCCATGCGGAACGAGAAGGCCGAGCTCCTCGCCCTCGTCGGCGGCGGGTGGGAGCCCCGGTCGCCGGCGG
>DASZOE010000436.1:0-1792 GCA_035550945.1 Acidimicrobiales bacterium | reverse complement strand
GGCCTGGGTCGTGCAGCCCCACACCCTCACCATGGGGCTCCCCCTCGGCCGCACCTGGAACGCCGTCAACCTCGAGCTGCGGGCGGCGTGGGAGCGCTTCGGCGAGGTCAAGGCACCCACGCCGGTGGTGCCCGGATTCGTCCTGGCCTGCGCCGCCGGGGGCTGGGTCGTGGCGTTCGCGGCGGACACCTTCGCCTTCCGCGCCCGGGCCCGGTTCGAGGCCATGGCCCCCTCGTTCGTGCTGTTCGTCTTCGGCGCCATCCTCGGCGCCGAGCGCCACCGGCTGGCCGTGAGCATCCTGTACCTCGCCGCCGTCCTCGCCTTCCTCGTCCTCTCCGAGCGGGCCCGCGCCGCGAGCCCGTCGTGGTTCGCCGGTCGCTCCCGGGACGGCACCCGCGCCCTCGTCCGGGCCGGCGCCCGCACTGCGGCCGTGGCCCTGGCCACGGCCGTGCTCGTGGCCCCCCACGTCCCCGGCGCCCACAGCCGGGGCCTGCTCGGATGGCGGGAGGGCGCCACCAAGGGATCCTCGTCCCGCCAGACGGTCAGCCCCCTCGTCGACATCCGCAACCGCCTGGTCTCGAGGACGGGGATCGAGCTGTTCAGCGTGAGGGCGTCGGCGCCGAGCTACTGGCGGCTGACGTCGCTCGAGCGCTTCGACGGCAACATCTGGTCGTCCAGCGGGAGCTATTCGCCGGCCCGGGGGCCGCTGCCCGCCGGGGTCTCGACCCGGGCCTCCCAGGACGTGGTGACCCAGGACTTCGACATCCGGGCCCTCACCGCCATCTGGCTGCCCGCCGCCTACCGGCCCCAGCGCCTGGACGGCGCCCGGGGCGTGCGTTTCGACCCCGACTCCTCGAGCCTCCTCACCGACGCCGCGAGCGCCGAGGGCCTGAGGTACTCGGTGGAGTCGGCGGTGCCCCGCCTGACCGCGGAGCAGCTCGTCCCCGCCACCGCCGCCCTGCCGAGGAGGCTGGAGGAGGACTACCTCGCCCTGCCCGACGACTTCCCAACCTCCGTGAGCGGCCTGGCGCGGGAGCTCACGCGCGCCGACCGCGCCAACTGCGAGCGCCTGGGCTGCACGGCCGAGGAGACGCGCACCGGGCAGCTGAGCCCCTACCACTCGGCCCGGGCCCTGCAGGACTGGTTCCGCTCGGCCTTCACCTACGACCTCAACCAGCGCGCCGGCCACGACACCTCGGCCATCGAGCGCTTCCTCTTCGTCACCAGGGCCGGGTACTGCGAGCAGTTCGCGGGCAGCTTCGCGGCCATGACCCGGAGCCTGGGCCTGCCCAGCCGGGTGGCCGTGGGCTTCACCCCCGGGAGCCGCACCCCTGACGGGGCCTACCACGTGACCGACCGCGAGGCCCACGCCTGGCCCGAGGTGTACCTCGCCGGCTTCGGATGGGTGGCCTTCGAGCCGACCCCCGGGCGCGCCGTCCCCGGCGGCGAGGTCTACACCGGCATCGGGAGCTCGGCGGCGCCGGCAGGCGGCGACCCGGCGGCGCCCACGGCCCGACCGTGGCGCCGACGACCGTCCCGGCTCCGGCGGACGCCACACCGACGTCCCTTCCCGACCCGAGCACGGCCGCCGACGACACCGGCGACGGCCGTTCGCCCTGGCCCCTGCCCGGCCCGCTGACCGCGCTCACCGTCCTCGTCCTCGCCTACGGGGCCGGTGTGCCCCTCGCCGGGCGCCTGCGCCGCTCCCGGCGGCGGGCCCGGGCGGGGACGCCCACGGCCCGGGTGCTCGTGGCCTGGGACGAGGCCGGCGACGACATGGCCCTCACCGGCC
>DASZOE010000435.1:0-3010 GCA_035550945.1 Acidimicrobiales bacterium | reverse complement strand
TCAGGGAGGTTGGGTTCGACGAGCCGGCGGGCCGGGAGGCGGGCAGACCCGAAGGGGGGCGCCGGTCGGAGACGGCTGGAGTCAAGACCGGCAAGGCCATTCAATCCCACCGACCCTCCCGGTTCAAACCGCCACGCCCTCATTGGGTGCCGTCCTCCATCGCGACCCGGGCCAGCCAGAGCCCGGGAGCGTCCACCTCGGCCGGCGTCGGCAGCGACCGCTCGGAGGTCCACAGCCGGGCCAGAGCCTCCTCCCCGGCCCGCTCGAGCACGCCGGCCACGAAGGCCGTGCCCCGCTCGGCCGACGCTTGGCGGGCGCCCAGGCCGAGGAGCCTGGCCGCATAGCGGTCGCCCCAGCTGGCCTCGACGCGCCGGCGCCGAAGCGCCTCGTCCACCGTCGTGGCCGAGCCCGCCAGCCGCCCTCCGATGTCGGCCACGACGTGCTCGACCCAGCCGGCGACGACCGCGGTGAGGGCCTCGATCTGGGGCAGGACCTCGCGCTGGAGGGGCGAACCGACGGCGGCCAGGACCGCTTCGGGATCACCCAGGATCGACTGAAACGACGTCGGGTCGGAGGGGTCGATGCTCTCGAGCTCGGCCTCGAAGGCGGTGGCCTCGACCTCGAAGGCGGAGACGTAGGTGACGAGGAGGGACTCCAGCCGGGACCGGACGTGGGGCCGGCCCAGGACCGCGTGGTGCGCGACCTCGGTGAGGCAGGCCCACAGCGAGAGGTCGTCCTCCGGCAGCCGCCATTCGGCGGCGAACTCGGCGAGGTTGGCGGGCACGAGGAGGAGCTCGGCGGCCCGCGGCCGGGGGAGGGGGAGCTCGTACGGTCCGAAGGCCCGGCGTCCGAGCGAGCCGAGCATCCATCCGAAGACGAGACCGCGGGTCGACGCGGCCATGGCCCGTCCCTCCGGATCGTCCTCGACCGGGGCGTCGTCCTCCTCGTCCTCGTGTCCGCCTGCGGGGACGGCGAGGGCCGACGCCAGGGCCGTCAGCACCGGCCGGTACGCGTCGAGGGTCCGGGCCGCCCACTCCCGGCGCGACACGGACCGGGCTCGCAACGGCGCGCCCGTCGTGGCCGGGTCGAGGGCTCCGGCCTCGCCCAGGTGCAGCTCGGCGACCCGGACGAAGGCGTCGAGGCGGTCGGAGTCGGCCGGCGCGGGCTCCACTTCCTCCTCGCCCCCGGAGGCGACCAGGCGGGCCAGGCCTTCGGCGACGGCCCAGTTGACGGGCCCGTCGCTCGGCGGCAGGTCGAAGGGGCTGAACGGCAGCCCCCCGAAGGGGGTGGAGCCGCCCGGCGGAGGGGACGGGCTCACGGCGTCCGAGTCTACGTCGGCGGCACGCTGGATTGTCCCCGCTGGGCCACGGGTAGAAATGCATTGACCCAGTTGAAGGAGGCCGAATGAGCGAGAAGCCCGAGGCGCAGACGGACCCGCAGTTCAGCGACCCGAATCGCGTCGTCGGAACGCCGGAAGAGGCGGACCGGGCCCCGGAGGGCGAGGGCAATCGCGCTGAGTTCGCCCAGTACGGCGCTGACAAGTCCCAGTTCTCGATCTTCGACGGCGCGGGCAACGAGAACGTCGTGGTGGTCACCGACAACGAGGAAGGCAAGCCCGTTGCCGCCACCGGCAAGACGGCCGACGACGCCCAGAAGTCCGTCAAGAAGATGGACAGCGGAATCGGAGAGGACTACTACCCGCCGGAGTAGTCGCCGATCGCCACTGAGAGGCGTCGCGACGCCCCCTTCGCGGGGGGCGTCCTTCGCGCGCCCGCCGCCCTCAGCGGGTCTCCTGGTGGGCCACCATGTCGTCGGCGAGGCGGCAGATGAGGTCGGCGAGCGCGGCGCGGTCCTCGTCCGGCCAAGAGGCCACGACCTGGGCCAGGACCTCCTGTCGGGCCCGGCGAAGGCGTTCCAGAGCCTCGTGGCCCTCGGCGGTCAGGGCGAGGACGCTCGCCCGCCGGTCGGAGGGATCGGGCTGGCGCGCCACCAGGCCTTCCAGCTCCAGCTGCTTGACCTGGCGGCTGACCGTCGAGACGTCGACCGAGAGCGCCGCGGCGACGTTGCTCGTGCGCATCGTCTCCGCCTCACCGATGCGGCGGAGGAGGGGATAGGCGGCCCGCTCGAGCGAGAGCCCGGCCCGGGCGGTCAGCTGCTCCTGGGCCCGAGGCCCCTGGGCTCGGCGGACGAGGATGTTGAGGGCGTCGTCGATGCGGCTGACGGCGTCCTGGTCGACCCCGATCACGCCACGAATCTACCCGCTTGTATGCACCAACCAAGTGCACCCTTCAGGTGGTCGCGTCAGCGGCGAAGCGCTCCCGGATGAGGTTCAGGGCGCTACCGGCACGGAACCAGTCGATGTGCTCCGGGGACAGGGTGTGGGTGCAGAGGAACTCTACGGTGGAGCCGTCGGGGTGGTGGAGCAGGCAGCGGACCGGTCGGTCGGGACCCAGGTCGGCCAACCCGACGACCGAGATGCGGTCACTTTCGCCGATCTCCTCGTACGTGTCGAGGTCGGCGAAGACCAGGGGGAGCACGCCCTGCTTCTTGAGGTTCGTCTCGTGGATGCGGGCGAAGGAGCGCACGATCACCGCCCGGCAGCCGAGGAACCGGGGCTCCATGGCCGCGTGCTCGCGGGACGAGCCCTCGCCGTAGTTCTCGTCGCCCACCGCGATCCAGGCCATGCCCGCCTCCCGGCAGTGGAAGCCGGCGTCGGGAAGGGGCTCGACGTCGCCGTGCACCGGGCAACGACCGGTGCCGGTGTCGCCGGTGAAGGCGTTGAGGGCCCCCAGGTAGAGGTTGCGGCTGATGTTCTCCAGGTGGCCCCGGAACCGGAGCCACTTCCCGGCGGCCGAGATGTGGTCGGTGGTGCACTTTCCCGAGGCCTTGAGGAGCACGGGGAGGCGGTCGAGGTCGCGGCCGTCCCACGCCGGGAAGGGCTCGAGGCGCTGGAGCCGGCTGCTCTCGGGTTGGATGACGACCTCCACGTCGCCGGTGGCCACCGGCGGCC
>DASZOE010000434.1:0-2161 GCA_035550945.1 Acidimicrobiales bacterium | reverse complement strand
TCTGCGGACCGGACCTCGGTTGGGCGCTCCTCGTCCTCGTCCGGCCCCTCCTCCTGGACGGCGGCGTCCACCGGCGCCGCGCCCATCATCGAGCCGCCCTGGGTGGCCTCGGCCAGCTCGGCGGCCCGCTGCC
The DNA here is from genome assembly GCA_035550945.1 of Acidimicrobiales bacterium. Taxonomy (GTDB): domain Bacteria; phylum Actinomycetota; class Acidimicrobiia; order Acidimicrobiales; family AC-14; genus DASZOE01. The sequence goes on along the minus strand of DASZOE010000434.1, from coordinate 2,028 downwards.
GGCTCGGGAGCAGCCCCTGGGGCCGGAAGATCATCATCAGCACCAAAGCCAGCCCGAACAGGAGCACGCGGTACTCGGTGATGCTGCTCGCGTGGCCGCCGGTGACGGCGTTGAACCAGCCGGTCAGCGTCTCCCCGAACGCCACCTCCCGGAGATACTCAGGGATGAAGGCGACGACGAACGCTCCGGCGATGACACCGGGGATCGATCCCATGCCTCCGAGGACGACGGCCGAGAGCACGATCACGGAGAAGAAGAACGGGAAGTTGTCGGGGCTGATGAAGCTCACCTTGCTGGCGTAGAGCCACCCCCCGAGCCCGCCGGTGGACGCCCCGATGGCGAACGCCCACAGCTTCATCTTGAAGGCCGGGACGCCCATCGCCTCGGCCGCGTCCTCGTCCTCCCGCACCGCGGCCCAGGCCCGACCGACTCGGGACCGGTTCAGGCGCACGATCATGACCACAGCCAGCACGATGGCGACCAGCGCCAGGTAGTAGTACGGCAGAGGGTCGAAGGCGAACTCGGTCCCCGCCACCGCCGTCGGGTGCGGGATCCCCGTGATCCCCCGGGCCGCGCCGAGGCCCTCGGAGTTCTGGGCGACGATGCGGGCGATCTCGCCGAAGCCGAGCGTGACGATGGCCAGGTAGTCCCCCCGCAGGCGTAGCGTCGGCGCGCCCAGGATGACGCCGGCGATGGACGCCACGACGATCGCCAGCAGCACCGCCTGCCAGGCCGTCCATCCGCCGGCCGTCGTCAGCTTGGCCGTCGTGTAGGCGCCCACGGCGTAGAACGCGACGTAGCCCAGGTCGAGGAGACCGGCCTGACCTACGACCACGTTCAGACCCAGGGCGAGCAGCACGTACACGCCCACGGGGAAGAAGAGCACCGCCTGCCAGGTCGGCGACAGGCCGAGGGGGAGGAGCACGGCCCCGGCCAGGGCCAAGAGGCAGAGACCGCCCTTCACGAGCCGGGACTGCCGGGCCCACAGGCGGGCGACGGGCTCGGCGACCGAGATCCGGCGGATGCCGCTCAGGGCCAGACCGCGGGAGCCCGCCATCAGGCCCGGGCCTGCCCCAGGCTCTCGCCGAGCAGGCCCGTCGGTCGGAACATGAGGACGAGGACGAGGACGGTGAAGGCGAAGACGTCTCTCCACTCGGCGCCGAGGACGGCCGAGCCCCAGTTCTCGAGGAGCCCGAGCGCGATCCCCCCGAGGAGGGCGCCGCGGACGTTGCCGATGCCTCCGAGCACGGCGGCGGTGAACGCCTTGATCCCCAGGAGGAAGCCGATGTTGTACCGGGCCTGCTCGAAGAAGATCCCGAACAGCGTCCCCGCCGCGCCCGCCAGGAGGCCGCCGAGCAGGAAGGTCAGCATCACGACACGGTCGATGTTGACGCCCATGAGGGCGGCCGTCTCGGGGTCCTGGGCCGTGGCCCTGACCCCACGGCCGAGCCGGGAGGTGGCGATGAACCGGTCGAGGGCCACCATCAGCACGAGGGCGGCGACGATGACGAGGACCTTGTCGGTCCGGATGTTCGCCCCTCCCACCTCGAACAGCTGGCGTTTCTCGAGCACCCGGGGGAAGCCGAGGACGTTGCGGCCGTACCGGAGGGCGTACAGCTCCTGGAGGAAGAGGGAGATGCCCACCGCGGTGATGAGCGCGGCCAGGCGCGGGGCGTTGCGGCGGCGGAGGGGCCGGTAGGCGATGCGCTCCATGATCACGGCCGCCCCGCCCGAGGCCAGCATCCCCGCGATCATCACCACGACCAGGACGCCGACGAGCGCGAACCCGGTCTTGGTCGGGTCGGCGGCGTCGATGCCCAACCCGTGCATGGCGAAGAGGCTGGCGAACAGCCCGACCATGAAGATCTCGGAGTGGGCGAAGTTGATGAGGCGCAGGACGCCGTACACCAGGGTGTACCCGAGAGCGACGAGGGCGTAGATGGCGCCCAGCGTCAGCCCGTCGACGGTCTGCGGCGCGAACTGGTCGACCAGGCAGTCGAAGCACATGGCGGTGCCGCGGCGTCAGCG
>DASZOE010000433.1:0-2919 GCA_035550945.1 Acidimicrobiales bacterium | reverse complement strand
GGCCACCGTCCAGCCCCGGTCCTCCCGGGTCAGGGTCGCGGTGTACCGGGCGGTGAAGTTGCCCGTCGTCGGGGCGGCGACACCCATGCGGTCGAGGAGAGCGACGTCGGCGGCGGGAAGGACCACGTCGAGCCCGGCCAGCGCCGCCGCCGCCCGGGCCGCCTCGCCCCTGGCCGCGGCCCGGTTGCCCGCCTGATCGTGCAGCCGCACCAGGTCGAGGAGGAGGTTGGCTCGGAGCAAGGGGACTCCGGTGGCGGGAAGCTCGTCGAGCGCCGTCTCCATCGCCCCGATGGCGGCGGCGAGGTCCCCGCCGGCGGCGAGGACACGGGCCCGGATCGCGGCGGTCCTCGCCTCCAGCCCGGGCACGTCGAGCCCGACGGCCCGGGCGACCAGGTCGTCGCACGCCGCCCTCGCCGCTTTCACGTCGCCGACGCCGAGCTCGGTGTCGACCAGCACGGCGAGGAGCTCGGCGGCCCGCAGGCGGTCGTCACGGACCGCCCGCAGGCCCCGGACCGCGGTGGCCCGAGCCAGGTCGTAGTCGCCGCGGGCCAGGTGGAGGCGCGCCGCGGGCAGGAGCGCCTGGAGGTGCCCGTCCTTCCCCAGCAGCAGCATCTCGGCGTCGGCCAGGCGGCCCTGGCGGATGCGGAGCTCGGCCAGGGCGATGGCCGGGTGCCAGCTGGGCATGTGCATGCCCGCTTCGAACTCCTCGATGGAGCGCGCCAGCATCGCCTCGGCGTCCCCCCACCGGCCCAGCTCGCACAGAGCGGTGGCCTGGACGCTGTCGCAGTGGCTGCCGAGATAGATCGGAGCGCCCGGAGCCTTGCCGATGAGCCCGTGACGGCGGAGGCTGTCGGCCCACGAACCGGCCCGGTCGAAGTCGACCGCGGAGTAGCAGGCGGTGAAGAACGAGCAGACCGACTTCCCGGCCGCGTCCATGTCGTCGGCCGGGCCGCAGACGAGGGCCATGGCCTCGTCGAGGAGGGCCATGCCCTCGACCATGCGCCCGGCCTGTACGTGGGCGAGCCCCGCGTCGGCCAGGGCCTTGGTCTCGAGGTTGACGTCGCCGAACCGGCGGGCCCGGTCGAGGGCGAGCTCGGCCCGGGCGAGGAGGACGTCGGGATCGTCGACGTCGCAGCCCATCGCCGCCACCGCCACCCACCCCTGTTCGATGCACGGCGGCTCGTCCTCCACGAGGCGGGTGGCCCGTACGAACCAGGCCCGAGCCGCCGTCTGGTTGCCCAGGTAGGTGGCGAACACGTCGCCCAGGCGGGCGCACGCCAGGGCCGCCCGCCGCCGGTCGCCTGCGGCGGTGAACCCACGGATGGCGGCGGAGAAGTGCCCGGCCGCCGCTTCGACGTCGTAGCGCTGCAGGGCCTCGTCGGCCAGCTCCATCTCCTGGACGGCGTCGACGTCGACCGCGGTCACCGCCCAATGCTCGCGCGGTGCGTCACGGGGAACCCTGTCCACCCCTGACGAGCCCCCTGACGAGCCGCCGCGTCCACCGAGACACCCCGCCGAGGAACGAACCCGACCTGCCGTCGGACGCCGGGCACGAGGCGATGAGCCCGCGCTTCCCGGCCTCAACTGCATCATCGCCCTGGAGGGCATCGTCCCGTCGCGGAACCGACCGGATCCCGGCGGGCGTCGGTTGCACGCCGGCGCTCCCGCGCCTGTCCGGCGAGGAGGCGCGCCCGGTGCCTTGCCGTCAGACGCCGAAGGAGTCCTCGAAGGTCAAGGTGGCGACGTTGATCTTGTTCCCCCCGCCGACCCAGGCGATCACCACCCGACCGTCGTGAACGGCCAGGGCGGGTTGCGCGGAGCTGCGCTCGTCGAGCACCGCCTTGTGGTCGAAGGAGACGCCGTCGGCAGAGGACATGACGTTCAGCCGCCGGTCGCGCCCCGTCCAGGCGACCCACACCCTTCCAGCGTGGGATACCAGTGCCGGGCCCGTCTCGGTGAACGAGCCACTCGAGTGCAGGTAGACGTTCTCCTCCGTCGTCACCTTGGTCACGATTCGAGCGCCTGCTTTCACTGGGTGTCTCCTCTTGGTCGCCGACGGCCGTCTGTGCGCCTGGAGTCTGCTCTCCCACACTGCCGCGACCGCGCTCGCCCCGGCGAGTTCTGTGCGGCCCGATCGGCATCTCGAGCCCGACGGCCCGGAGATGGAGTTGGACCTCGACATCGGTTGGTAGGGGAGGGCCCGCAGGCCCAGCGCCGGGAGCGCTGGGCGATCGTCAGTGTCCGGTGGCGATGCCCGGCGGCGTCAGGGCCAGGGCCCTCCGGGCGCCTCTGCCGGCAACTCTGACCCCGCCTCGCCTCTCCGACGAACGCTGACGGTTGGTCCCGAAGGGACGCGGTACACGCCGGGCGAGAGGCAGCGGCGAGAGGCAGCGGGCAGTTATGGGCGGTCGTTCTGAGCGGTGTTGAAACGCCCAGTACGGCAGCTCGGTATCTCGACGTCAGAGGGCCGTTGCCCGTGCTGAGGTCCTGTCGCAACCTCCGGCACCCAAGCGAGAACCGTCGATCTGGGCGGTGACGTGGTCAACGGTCGTCTTGAGGAGGTGCGCTCAAGATTTCCGGTTCTGGTGCGTTACCCCGTCAGCCGCGGCGGAGAAGTTCGTCAAAGAACGGCTCGAGCACGTCTGCGGCCGTGGGGAGATCGGGGAATTCGGCTCCGCCGAAGCGGTACACCTCGTAGCCCCCTAGTCATGCGTCGCGGATTCAACTTCGCCCCCCGGAGCTGTTCCCTTGCCGCTGATAGCAGCGCGGGCCGGGGTCGGAGGGAACGAAGACAAATGACCGACGGATGACTAGGTCGCCGTTGAACAAGCGCTTCCCAGGAAGACTCACCCGGCCGTAGGTTGTGGTGCGTCCTCGGGCCATGACCGACCGAAGAGCCGGCGTCAGAGGGAGAGCCGG
>DASZOE010000432.1:0-9326 GCA_035550945.1 Acidimicrobiales bacterium | reverse complement strand
CTGTCGACGACCACGTACGAGTACCCGAGGCGCTTGAGCAGGGGGATGAGATCCATGGAAAAGCCCATCTCGGGAGGCCAGAAGCCCTCGAAGCGGTTCCGGTCGAAGAGACGGGCGCCGAGCCGCTGCCATCGCTCGACGTGCTCCACCCAGTCGGCGGGTGGGGTCAGCGGCAGCACGGGGTGGTAGTAGGCCGTTCCCAGAACGTCGATGATCCGACTGTTCTGCAGTTGCCGAAGGAGCGAGCCGCAGTCGACGACGCCGTGGACGCGCCCTTGGAACTCCGGGCTGGAGAGGGTCTCGAGCAGCGTGCCCGAGAGCGAGAGGTGAAGGCGAGCGACGTCCTCGTAGGGCGACAGCGACCGGGGTATGCGATCCATCGCCCAGAGGATCTCCTTGGCCTGCTGCTCGTCCTCCTCGAGCAGGTCCTCGAGGTTGCCGTGCGGTTGATGCAGGCTCAGTACCAATGCATGGGAGACGTCGACCATGCCGGCGCGTCGCCTAGAGATCGTGGGTGACGATGTCGTCGGTGCGGCGGGCGAGCTCGGCGCCGTAGTCCGTCCAGACGCCCTCGCCCCAGTAGCGGAAGCAGCTCGTCTCTGCCGTGAGCAGGTGGAACAAGGCGTTCCGGTAGCGCCGGTCGTTGGTGGGGACGCCCTTGGACAAGACGCGTTCATGGAAAAGAGCGCTGGCCTTCTCCATGGGGATGAGGAGGTCTTCGTATCCCCGTACCCAGGAGATGTCGTTGGTCCAGCTCCCGCCACCCATGTGGAAGCGTCCGTCTTCCCTCTCCAGCTCCGAGACGACGGCACCGAGCCGCTCGGGTCCGTCGCCCGGCCTCATCCGCTCCCAGATGCGGTGCTGGAACACCGGCTGGACGACGGGGAGGTCGTCGTGCTGGAGCCCTGTCTCCCACAGCTGGCCGAGGTACTCGGACACGTTCACCATCCGTGTCCGTGTCCCTGAGCTCTCCCGGGCGACCTCGAGATACTTGGGGGGGAACTCGTTCATCATCACCCCGCCGTTCTCGCCGTCGGCGATCTGGGTGACGAGGGGCGGCACGCTTCTTCCGGCCAGCTCCCAGCGACCGAGGCCCTTGGCCTCGTAGTAGGGCTGCATCTGGGCGACCAGCTTGGTGTCGCTGCCTTGGGTCTTGACGATGGCCACGATGCTCGCGGTCCTGCCATCGGAGCTCGTGCCGCGCAGCAGGTGGGGGAGGTGGCGCCGCTCGACGGCTCGCCCGTCGGGGAGCTCGACGGTGTGCTCCTGCACGAGCACCCACTCGTACCCGCAGTCCGTCAGGGTCTTGACGAACTCGTAGGCGACGTCCGGATGGTTGGGTAGCGCCATCTCCGGCGGCGAGAACCCCCGCACCCGCCCGAGCGCCTCGAGGCCGAAGAGGGCGGCGAAGTGGTGTTGCCAGGCCCGCACGTGCAGGCGGAGGTCCTGGACGGGCGTCGACGGAGCGACGGGGTGGCCCCACGCCGTACCCAGCCACTCCACCGCCTGCCGGTACGGATCGTCGCACGTGATGCGACGGAGGGCGGCGAAGACGTCGTCGGTGCCCATGTCGTGGAGCCCGTGGAGCAGCGTGCCCGAGTAGTCCAGCATCACCCGCGGTCGGTGGCCCTCGTCGATCAGCTGGGGGATGAGCTCGCCCATGCGCCGATAGCACCACAGGAACACCGGGGCGTTGTGGTTGTCGCCGGTGTCGCGGTGGTCCATCATCCATCTCAGGTTGCTGATGGTGGCGGCCGTGCGCAGATCCGCACCTCCGGCGGGGATCAGCGGCTGGTGCATGTGGAGGGCTATGGCGCACGCCGCGTCGATCTCGTCGAGGCGCACGGCGCCGTCTCCGGCGGACAGCCCTTGCCTGCGGCCGGCGCCCACGGCCTCCTCGACCAGCGGTTCCGAGCCGCTGATGTTCGGCAGCCCGTCGATGTAGAGGGGAAGCTCGCCCACCATCACTCCTTGCTCGCTCGTCACTTGTGGCGGATGTGCTCGTAGATGTTGAGGTAGTCCTGTCCCGACGGGCCCCACGAGTGGTCTTCGCGCATCCCGTTGAGCATCAGCTCACGGAAGTCGTCGGCGTTCGAGTGCCACAGGCCGATGGCCCGAGCCAGCGCCGACTCCAGAGCCGGGTAGTCGACCTGGTGGAACACGTAGCCGTTCCGCTCGTGCCGCGGCCGCTCGGAATGGTCACGGTCGAAGACGGTGTCGGCGAGGCCCCCGACGGCCCGCACCACCGGGACCGTCCCGTACTTGAACCCGATCATCTGGGCGAGCCCGCACGGCTCGAAGAGACTCGGCATGACGAGGACGTCGGCGCCGGCGTAGATGAGGTGGGCCAGCGACTCGTCGTAGCCGATCTCCAGGTGGCAGTCGGGGCTGTCGTTGAGTTGGTTCTTCAGATCCCAGAACTCGGAGCTGATCTCCGGGTCGGCGCTGCTCCCGGTGAGCACGAACTGCGCCCGTTCCGCCATGGAGTAGGAAATGGCGCGCTTGATGAGGTGTACGCCCTTTTGACGGGCGAGACGGCCGACATAGCCGACAACCGGCTTCCAGTCCTGGCTGAGCATCAGGCGATCGCGGAGGGCCCTCTTGTTCTCGTACTTCCCTTCGAGGGACTCCTTGCTGAAGTTGGCGGGGATGAAGCGGTCCGTTTCCGGGTTCCAGACGTCGTAGTCGACGCCGTTCAGGACACCGCCGAACTTGTCCTGATGAATATAGAGGGTGTGCTGGAGACCCATGCCCTGGTCGGTGTACGTCACCTCCCACGCATGCTGCGGTGACACGGTGGTGACGAAGTTCGAGTACACGACCCCCCCTTTCATCAGGTTGATCGCACCGGGGTTGAAGTTGTCTCGGAGACGGTCGTAGTCGAAAAAGTGCTCCGGTCGAGTCAATCCCGTAGCCCACAATATCTGCTCCCCAGCCACCCCTTGATGACTGAAGTTGTGGATCGTGTAGCAAACTCGTTGCTCGTGAAGTCCCGCGTCCCCGTAGGTCTCGTAGAGCAGAACCGGGACCAGCCCCGTCTGCCAGTCGTGGCAGTGTATGATGTCCGGACGCTTGTTCGCCTTGAGCAAAAACTCGAGGGCGGCCTTGCTGAAAAACGCGAACCTCGAGCCATCGTCCGCTGAGCCGTAGAAGCGATTGCGACTGAAGAAGTTGTCCGACGAGTGCGGCTCCAGGAAGAAGCACTTCCGTCCGTGTACGAAACCGAACCACACCGTGCAGCGTACGGCCCCGCTGTACCACGGCACCCAGAGATCGTCGTGACTCACATGGAGGCCGTGGATCTCGTCGTACCGCAGACAATCGTACTTCGGCAGGACGATCTCGACCGCGTTTCCCCTGATCTCCAGCTCCCTGCTCAGGCCGAAGACCACCTCACCGAGGCCACCCACCTGGGCGACCGGGGCACATTCGGAGGCGATCATCACGATGTACACGGCTCGTCCTTGCCTGCTGGACTCAGGAGGGGTCCATCAGCCGGTCACCAGCACCACGCCCTGGCCGGGACGCAAGCCGTAGTGGAACGGTGACACCGATATGTAGTCCATGTGACCGTCCGGAGACACATCGATGAGCCGGCGCTCGGTCGACAGCATCGCCCGGAGGTCGTCGACGAGCACCTCCTGATGGTTCCAGGCGTCGGTGTTGAGGAAGACCAGCGCTTCCTGCGAGGCCGTCGTCGAGGCCTTCCAGAGCACGAGCACAGCGTCGCCGGGGGACGAGAGGACCGCCGTCGGGCCCTCCTCGCCGAAGACGGCGTGGTTGCGCTTGAGCGCGTTCACGGCCCCTATGTACCCACAGAGGTCCACCCCCGTGGCCTCCCAGTCGGTCGGACGGGTGTGGACGACGTGCATGTCGCGGCGGAAGCCGAACTCGTAGCCGATGGGCATCATGCACCCCGCCGAGAACAACGCCGCCAACAGGTACCGCTGCTTGAGGGCCTCCACGTTGCCGTCCACCTCGCGGGCGAGGCGCAGCGTGTCGTGGCTCTCCGGGAACCCGATCGACGGGGCGATCTCGCGCATGAGCTGGTACTGCTCCATGAGCCACGGGCTCTGGAAGTCCCACCACTTCACGCTGTTGAAGATCCAGTCGAAACCGCCCGCCGCCGTCGAACGCGTCTGCTCGGGCGAGCAGCCCAGTGTCTCGGCAACGAAGACGAGGTCCGGGCGCCGGGCCTTCATCTCGCCGACCAGCCGCCGCCACAGGGACTGAGGCACCTGGTACGCCGCGTCGCAGCGAAACCCGTCGAAGCCCAACGACAACAGGTACCCGGCCACGTCGACGAAATAGCGCTCCAGGCCGGCGGCATCCGGCGTGTCGTGGTCGAACTGTGCGAGGTCCTCCCAGACCACTCTGTCGTTCCCGTCGACGCAGGAAGGATGGGAGATCGAGCCGTCGGGCTCGTGGCGGAACCACTCCGGATGTCGGCCGACGAGGTCTGCGTCGGCGGCACAGTGGTTGATCACGAGATCGACCATCGATCGCAGACCGAGACGATGGGCGTGCTCGGCTGCCGTCCGCGCCTGGTCCTCGGCCGATCCGGGCCCGGCGGGATCGACGAGCATCGGGTTGATGCGGAAGTGGTCGGCGACGGAGTAGATGCTCCCCGAGCGCCCCGGGAGCTGGACGGGGTTGACGAACAGCCAGTCGAACCCCATGGAGGCAGCCCGTTCCATGTGCGGGACCCAGGCGCCGAACGGGCCGACGAGCGGGGGAAAGAGGTTGTACACGATCATGGGCAGCGAACCTGATGGAAGAGATGGTGAACGATGACGCGGGCGGTCGGCCCCTGGCGGTGCGGGCAGGGCCAACCTGTGCAGGGCGTCGTGGCTCACCTCCCAGGCTTTGGCGGGCAGCCGGTCACAGCGTCCCACATCGGGTCGGGTGCCGGCGTTCTCAGCCGCTCCCTGGCCGGCGCCCCGAGCGCCCTGCCACCCCCCTTCGACGGTCGCACGCAGCTCCTACGCCTCTCCGCGCCCCTGCATCCCGCTGCTCGGAGGCGGCGCCGGCCGCCCCCGTCGAAGCCACGGCGCACCCTCCAGCGTCGGCTCCGGTGTGCAGGGACGGTGGACGGCGGGTGACAATGCCGCGGTGACGCCCGAAGAGGAGCGATATCGCACCCTCACGCCCACTTCCGGCCTGATGTTCGCCGAGGCTGCCTCGCACCTGCCCGGCGGCGACTCCCGCAGCCCGCTCTTCCACCCTCCCTACCCCGTCGTCTGGAAGGCCGGCGCCGGCTGCCGCCTGGAGGACGTCGACGGGAACCAGCTGCTCGACTTCACCGGCAACCACACCTCGCTCGTGCTGGGCTACGGCCACCCCGCGGTCGACGAGGCGATCCGCTCTCAGCTCGGCCGGGGGCCCGTCTTCCCGGGGACGAGCGAACCCCAGCTCTGCCTGGCTCGCACCTTGTGCGAACGGGTGCCCTCTTTCGAGCGAGTCCGGTTCACCAACTCGGGCACGGAAGCGGTGATGCTGGGAGTGCGCGCCGCCCGGGCGTTCACGGGACGGACGACGGTGGCCAAGGTCGAGGGTGGCTACAACGGAAGCGTCGACGCGGTCATGGTGAGCACGGCGCCGACCCTGGCCGAGGCTGGTCCGCAAGCCCGGCCCCGGGCCGTGCCGGGCAGTGCCGGCCTGCCGCCGGGCACCTGCGAGTCGACGGTCGTGCTGCCGTTCAACGATGCCGATGCGGCCACATCGTTGGTCGAGGAGCACGCCGGCGACCTGGCCGCAGTGGTCGTCGAGCCGGTGCTGGGCTCGGCGGGCATGATCCCGGCCGACCCCGAGTACCTGCAGGCCCTCCGGGAGGCGGCGACTGCCGCTGGCGCCCTGTTGGTGTTCGACGAGGTCGTGAGCTTCAGGGTGGACTACGGCGGAGCCCAGGAGCTCTACGGCGTGACGCCCGACGTCACGTGCCTGGGCAAGCTGGTGGGCGGCGGGCTCCCGCTGGGCGTGGTCGGAGGACGGGCAGACGTCATGGCCGTGTTCGATCCCACCCGGGCCCTGCCACCCGTGCCCCACCCCGGGAGCTACAACGCCAACCCGCTGTCCCTGGCCGCGGCCCAGGCCACGCTTGACGTGCTCGACCGCTCGGCGGTGCAGCGCTTGAACGCCCGAGGTGAAGAGGTGCGCAGCAGGATCGCCGGCGCCCTGTCGGCGGCGGGCCTACTGGCGTTCGTCACCGGTCTCGGCTCGCTGTTCGCCGTCCATTTCACCGCCGGCCCGGTCCGCACCTACCGAGACGCGGCCCGCGGCGACAGCGGGCTGCGGCGGCGGCTGTTCCTGGGACTGTTCGTGGAGGGTGTCCTGATCGACCCTCGCGGGGTCGGATGTCTCTCGCTGCCGGTGGGTGACCCCGAGGTCGAAAGGCTGATCGCCGCCACAGAAGTCGTCGCCGCCCGGCTGGCTGAGTAGTTTCTTACAGAGTGGACGGAACCTACGACCTGGCTGCCGCCTACGCGGCCAAGGACAGCGAAGAGATCGCGGCCGTGTACGACGAAGGAGCGGACGAGTACGAGCGGCGCATTCTCAGCTGGGGCTACTCGACACCGGCGGTCGTCGCCTGGTTTCTCGGCCGCTTCGTGGAGCCCGGCGACGGGCCGGTGCTCGACGCCGGCGCGGGAACGGGCCTCATGGGCGTGCTGTTGTCGACGCTCGGCTACGGCGACGTGGTCGGCATCGACCTCTCGGAGCGGATGCTGGCCCAGGCTCGGGCCAAGGGTGTCTATCGTGCACTGCTCCGGATGGACCTCGGAGTGCCCCTCGACCTCCCCAGCGCCGAGTTCTCGGCGACTGTCGCTTCCGGCGTGTTCGCTGCCGGACATGCGCCGCCGAGCGCCCTTCCTGAGCTGGTGCGGGTCACCCGTCCCGGAGGCCATGTCATCTTCAGCGTTCGCACGGACGTCTACGGCGACGGCACCTTCCGAGAGCAGCAGGAACGACTCGAGCGCCAGCGCCGGTGGGAGCTGCGTGAAGCCAGCCAGCCCTTCGCCCACCTCCGGCTCGAGCACCCGGAGCTGAAGGTACAGGTCTTCGCTTACGGCGTTGTCTGATCCGCTCACCGCTTCGGCGGAACCTGCGTACTTGATGCGCTGCAGCGTCTGCGGCGCGACCTACATGGACGACGGCAGGCGGCTCGTCTGCGATCGCCACCACGGCCCGTCCATGCTCGTCACCGAGTACCGGGCCCGACGTCTGGTCCCCGACTCGACCGCCGCAGGCCTCTTTCGCTACCGCTGCTGGTTGCCGTGCGCCCGAGAGCTGGCCGGGGCCGGCATCAGCGTGACCTTCCGGAGTGAGGGCCTGGGCCGGCGGCTGGGCCTCCGGAATCTGTGGGTCGCGTTCAACGGCTGGTGGCCGGAGCGGGGGGCTCGGTTGTCCACGGCGACGTTCAAGGAGCTCGAGGCGTGGGCCGTGCTGGCCCGGCTCCGGTGGGACCACGGCGACGTGCTGGTCGTCGCCTCGGCCGGCAACACGGCGGCCGCCTTCGCCCACGTGTGCGGTCTGGTGGGCCTGCGGTGCGTGCTGGTCGTACCGGAGTCGGGCCTCGGCTCCCTCACCCTGGCCAGCTGCTCGAATCCCTGCGTCAAGGTCGTGGCGCTGGAGGCGCCGGCCGACTACGCCGACGCCATCGAGGTGGCCGGGCGGGTGGCCGCCCGCGACGGGTTCCTCGCCGAGGGGGGGACGCTGAACGTCGGCCGCCGCGACGGCCTGGGCACGGTGCTGCTCCAGGCGGCCGAGACCATGGGCACGCTGCCCGACCTCTACTTCCAGGCGGTGGGCAGTGGCGCCGGCGCCATCGCCGTGGACGAGGCGGCCCGGCGCCTGGTCGGCGACGGGCGTTTCGGCAAGACCCGCCCACGGCTGGTGCTGAGCCAGAACGAGCCGTTCGCCCCCATGGCGGCAGCGTGGGAGCAGGGCCAACGGGAGCTGACACCCTGCCCGGCGGACGACGCCCGGGAGCGGATCGCCCGCATGGCCGCTCCCGTACTCTCGAACCGCCAGCCCGTGTACTCGGTCGCCGGAGGCGTCTTCGACGCGGTGGTCGGCACGGGCGGCGACGTCTCGAGCGTCCCCAACGAGGAGGTTTGGGCCGCGCAGCGGCTGTTCCAGGAGTCCGAAGGGACCGACATCGAGCCGGCCAGCGCTGTCGCCCTGGCCTCCCTCGAGACGTCCATCGACGAGGGCCGGGTCGGACGAGATGAGCTCGTCCTCCTGAACATCACCGGCGGTGGGGGCCAACGCCGGCGCCGGGAGGTAGGCCTGGCCGCGTCGCCGCCGGCCCTTCGGCTGCCGGCAGACGAGACGGACGCCGCCGGCGTGGCCGACCGCGTGACCCGCCTCTTCGAGTAGGACCCCGCCCGACGCACACGGGGAGCTCCCACGCCCCTACGCGTCGCCGCAGACTGCACGACGAAATGGAAAGAGGCCCTCCGAAGAGGGCCTCTGACCTGCATCTTCTCCGGGAGCGGACGACGGGATCGAACCCGCGACCCTCACCTTGGCAAGGTGATGAGGTTACCTTCACGTCCGCGGCACTACCAGGGACTATAGCCCCCGCCGATACCCCTGGCCAGCCCATTTACCTCCAGGGCTCGCATGACCTCGCGATGTTCGCCGAAGCCATACGCCGACCGTCCTGTGTTAAACGCGTGTCAAGCGCCAGACCCGAGCGGACCCGGGCACCTTGACACCCCTCCCCCCACCCGGTACGTCTGAGGCGATGACCATCGCAGCCGCAGCTGACGTGCTCCAGGCGACGAACCGACTCATCAACGCCACCTTCACCTTCGTCGAGGAGTACCCCGAGCGGGCGACCCGAGAGCTGCGGGCGGCCGTGGCCGAGTACAAGGCGCTTGTCGACGACTACACGGCGGAGCTGGCGGAGCCGGAACGCTCCACCTGCCGGCGCTGCGAGCATCCGATCCTGAGGCTGGCCGACGACGGCTGGATCCACGAGACCGGCGAGCGTGGATGTCGCGCCGCTAGCTTCTCCCGCCTCGGTGGTCGGTGGGACGACTCGCTCGACCGGAGCTGGGTGGCCGCTCCCGAGAAGTCCTAACCGGCTCGGTAGCAACCCACCTCTCCGAGGCGTTCGTCGGCGGCCTTGGCGTAGGCGAGGGACACCTTGCGCAGGGGGTCTCCGGGCTGGCGACGTTCGGCGTGATCCATGGCGAGCTCGAACTCGGCCTGGAGGACGGCGCAGTCGGTCGTCGCCTCGATGCGGCGGTAGACGTCGGGGTTCCCCGGCTTCTCGTCGGCGCCGAGGCTGAGGCCCACGGCTATGACGAGAGGACCACCGA
>DASZOE010000431.1:0-12964 GCA_035550945.1 Acidimicrobiales bacterium | reverse complement strand
CCGAAAGCCGGCAAATCCCGGTTCTGCGCGGACGAGCGGTGCGAACGGCCACGCCGGTTGCCTACCGGCCTCTGGCCGAGGCTCTCTGCTCGGCCGTCCGCGTCGGTGGTGTGCCCGACGCACCGGCCCTGACGCCCTTCCGAGCAACCCTCGGTCGGCTCCTCCCGGAGTGGCACGTCGACGGCCAGGGCCGCGTCGAAGACTCCGTCGTGGCGCTGGCCGAGGCGGTGCTGCGATTCCTGCGGGAGGTGGCGGACGGCCGGGGCTGCCTCGTCGTGCTGGAGGACCTGCACTGGGCCGACCCCGAGACCCTCACGATCCTCGAGTACCTGGCCGACAACCTCACCTCCGAGGCCGTGCTCTGCGTGGGCACCCTGCGAGCCGAGGGCCACCCTCCCGCCCTCGATCTGGCGCGCGCTCTTCACGCCAGACGGGCCTCCGAGCTCATCGAGCTCTCCCGCCTCGACGAGGACGAGGTGGCCGACATGGTCCGATCATGCCTTGACGCAGCCGAGGTGCCCGAAGCAGTACTGAGCATCGCGGCACGCGCCGATGGTGTGCCGTTCCTCGTCGAAGAGCTCCTTGCGGTAACCGTCGCAACCGGAGCGCTCGTCGACGAAGGTGAGTCATGGGCTCTGTCGACATCGGTGGACGCGATCGTCCCCCTCACCTTCGCCGACAGTGTGCGCCGGCGCCTGACTGCCCTCGGCGAGGAAGTGCGGACAGTGCTGGTCGCTGCTGCGGTCGTCGGGCGCCGCTTCGACTGGGAGCTCCTGCCCGAGATCACCGCGCTCGATGAGCGGGCGGTCCTCGCCGCGTTGCACGCGGCGGTCGACGCCCAGCTCGTCTCCGTGGATGCCGACGGAGCGGCGTTCCGGTTCCGCCACGCGCTGTCTCGTGACGCGGTGCTGGGCGAGCTTCTCCCGCCCGAGCGTGCCGCGTTGTCGCGCCGGGCTCTCGAGGCCATCGACCTCCGGCACCCCGGCCTGCCGGGCGGCTGGTTGGAGCTGGCCGCCGAGTTCGCCGAGGGGGCAGGCGATCGCCAGCGGGCGGCGGTGCTCCTGCTCGAGGTCGGACGTCGCGCTCTCCAAGCCGGCGCGCTGGCCAGCGCCGAGGTGGCGCTCCAACGCGCGTATGTCATCGCGCCTGCGAATGATCCGGTCCTCGTCGAGATCGAGGACTGCCTGGTCGACGTGCTGTCCCTTGCCGGCAAGCGTGACCGGGCTGTCGAGGTGGGCGAGTCCTTGCTGGCCAGGCTCGGCGACGACCCGAGTGCCGCCCGACGTCGTGCCGAGACCTACCTGCGGCTGGCACGGGCGGCGGTCGCGGCCACTCGCTGGGAGGAGGCGCGCACTCGCCTTGAGGATGCACGGGCCCAGGCAGCCCAAATCGCCGACTTGCGCCTCGATGCCCGGGTGGATGCGCTGGGCGGGCTGATCGCTCTGGGCGACGACGACATCGACGACGCGGCCGATCTGGCTCGGGCCGCGCTGGCGACCGCCGAACGATCAGACCTGCCGGAGGTAGCCTGCGAGGCCCTCGAGGTGCTGGGACGCTGCCAGCGCCCGTACGACCTCGTCGCCGCCGAAGCCGCGTTCCAGCGCGCCTACGAACTCGCCCGGGACCACGGCCTCACCGTCTGGCGGGTCCGGGCGCTCCACGAGCTCGGGACCATCGACCTCCTCAGAAACGGGCCCATCACCCGCCTCGAGGAAGCCCGCGAGCTCGCTGCCAGGCAGGGGGCGCTGGCCACAGCCGCGGTGCTCGACGTGCAGCTCTCGGCTGCCCTCATGCTTCAGGACGACCCCGAGCCGGCGCTCTCCATCGCCCGCCGCGGGGCTGATCTGGCCCGCAGGTACGGCCTCACCGAGACGCTCGCCGCCGCCTTGGGCTTCGAGGCGACGGTCCATGCGCGCGCGCGGCGCAGAAGCGAGATGGAGGACTGCCTCCGACAGGCGCGGGCTCACGCCGAGGGCCGGGCCGACGTCTCCGTGGTCGACGCCTGCGCCCGAGTCATCCTCGCCTTCGCGGACGAGGACCGGTCCGAAGCGCTCAGGCACCTCGAGAAGGTTGCCGGCATCGGCTTCGTGTACACGGCCCCATTTCCGGGCTGGTGGGCCCTGCTTCGGGCGACGGACCGGAACGACGGCGAGGGCGCGGTTGCGACGGTGAGGGCACAGGGCGAACCGGTCCACTACCTGGCCGGCGCCTACCTCCGCTATGCGGAGGCCGTCGTCGCGGGGCGCGCCGGGCATGAGGATGAGGCCGTCGCCATGGTGCTGGCCGGCGACCGCCTGCTGGAGGGGCTCGGGTGGTTCCGGAACCACGGCCGGCGCCTGGTCGCCGAGGCGGCGGTCGCCGACGGCTGGGGAGAGCCCGTGGCGTGGCTGCACGAGGCCCTCGTCTTCTTCGAGGAATGGGATCAAGACCGGATCGCGTCTGCCTGCCGATCGCTGTTGCGCAAGGCCGGGGCACCCGTGCCACGGCGCCGCCCCGGAACCGAGGCCGTCCCCGCATCGCTGCGTGCTCTCGGCGTCACCGCCCGTGAGCTGGAAGTGCTACGGCTTCTCGCCGAGGGCCTATCGAACAGGGAGATCGGCACCCACCTCTTCCTGTCGCCCCGGACCGTAGAGCGCCACGTCGCCAACCTGGCGGCCAAGGCCGGTGTGGAGCGGCGTTCGCAGCTCGTGGCCTTCGCCGCCCGCGCCGCCGCCGACACATCGACGTCCTGACCGTCGGCTCCCACCCCGCTACTTGGGGGTCCGTGCGCCAGAAATGACGGCTGTGCCTCATGTGCCGGGCCCACGGGCGGGCGCACGATCGTCGAACCGGCCCGGGCGGCCGGGTCACGAGGAGAAGGAGACGACGATGAGCGCAGACACCAATCCCACCGGGCAGTTCTTCGCGGCACCGCCGATCGCCGCGCCGGTGATGCCGTGGCGACCCGAGTACGGCACCATCGACGACACGGGGGAGACCGTCGACGTGGGCGGGGACGTCTACGTGTACTGCTCCCCGGACTACACCGTCGACGTCAATACCGTCTACGCCATCACCCCCGACGGCGTCGTGGTGCTCGACAGCCAGCTGTTGCCTCGCCAGGCCGAGGCGGTGCTCGCGGACATCCGGGCCCGCACCGACAAGCCCATCCGCTACCTCTCCAACAGCCACCACCACCCCGATCACGTCTTCGGCAACCTCGTGTTCCAGGAGGCGGGCGCGGAGCTGGTCTCCAGCTACCTGACCGCCCGCATGATCGACGGGAGCGCCTTCTGGTACCTGATGTTCATGTCCGGCCTGTACGGCGAGCACCTGCCCCGGGGCTACGCGGTGCCCCGCAAGACGTTCGTGCGCTCCCATGAGCTGTGGCTGGGTAAGACGGCCGTACAGCAGTTCGAGTTCGCGGACAGCACCACGGTGGCCGGGGAGTCCCTCGACATGACCATGACCTGGCTCCCCCAGGCCAGGGTGCTCCACGTGGGCGACGTGGTCTGGCCGGGGGCCCACACCTTCTTCGCCGACGGGACGAGCGTGCCGGACTGGTTCATCCAGCTCGGGCACCTCCGGGAGCTGGTCAGCGAGCTGAAGCCACGGGTGATCGTGCCCGGCCATGGCGCCCCCGGCGACGCCGGGATGATCGACGCTCAGGAGCGCTACCTCCGTGTGGTGGCCCGCCTGGTCGAGGAGTACTGCCGCGGCGGCGAAGTTCCCCTCACAGACGAGGCCAAGGCCAAGCTCCGCCAGGACATCCGAAACGAGTTCCCCCAGCATCGCAACCACATCCCCCTCGACATCAGCCTCCAGATGCTGCAGATGCTCGGGCCCGTGGCGTTCCTCCTAGGTCGGCCCGACGGCGCCACCGCCCGGCGCCTGCCGAGCTTCCTATGAGGCTGTCGGCGTGCGAAGGATCCTTACCGGAGTCCTCGGCATCGGCCGGTTGGCGGGGTACGGGGACGATCACCACGAGCGGGGCGGCCCCGCTGGAGCCAGCGGCTGTCCCCGTGAAGGCCTGCGCCGGCCTGGTTGAGCAGCGCCTCTCGTACCGACGGCGTCGTGAGCAACCCGAGTATGAACTCCTTGACGAGTTCGTCGACGGCATCGGCGATGATCCCCAGCTGACGGCCGGGCCGACGTCCAGCGCAGAGGTAGCGCCTGGTGTTGTTGCGCGGCCGGGAGAACAGCGCGGCACCACAGTCCCCGCAGTGGATTCGACGGCGGCAACGTGACTTCCGGTCTTTCGACCGCCTCGGCGTCCTGCCACGTTCGGCGCGAAACTCGCGGCGTGCAGGTGGAAGTGAGGCTCCTCGGCGGATTCGCCGTCACGCTCGATGGTGAGCGCGTGAAAGCGGCCGCATGGAAGAGCCGTCGTGCAATCCAGCTCGTTGCGCTCCTGGCCCTGGCTCCGAACCGTCGGCTCACCACCGAGCAGGTGATGGACGCCCTGTGGCCCGAGCTCTCACCCGAAGCGGCGCGGGCCAACCTTCACAAGACGGCCACGCTGGCCCGCCAGGCGATGGGGTCGAAGGAGGGGGTCGTACTCCGTGGCGACGCGGTGAGCCTCTGGCCCTCGGTCAACGTACGAATCGACGCTGACGAGTTCGAGACGGCGGCACGGCGGGGGCTGGCGTCCGGGAGACCGAACGCGTGCGCGGACGTCGTTCGTCGGCTTGGCGGCGAACTGCTGCCGGAGGAGCGCTACGAGGAGTGGGCCGTCGCCCCTAGGGAGCGGATTCAGAGGCTGTACCTCGACCTGCTGCGCGCCGGCGGGCTGTGGGCCGAGCTCGCCGAGGCAGAGCCCACCGACGAGGAGGCACACCATGCGCTGATGGAGGAGCATTTCCGGGCCGGACGGCTGCACGCCGCCATTCGTCAGTTTCAGCGCCTCCGGACCATCCTGGCCCGGGAACTGAGCGTGCTGCCGAGCCCCCAGACCGTGGCGTTGTATCGCCGGATCGTCGGCACCGCTGCCTCCGGCTGGGTTCGCCCCGGGCTCGTTGGACGAGAGACGGAGCTCGTACGGGCCCGGGCGACCTTGCGCCGGGCAGCGGAGGGGCGTCCGGGGGCGATCTTCGTGACCGGTCCCGCCGGCATCGGGAAGACCCGGATCTGCGAAGAGCTCGTCGAGCAGGCGACGGGCGAGGGCTGGTTCGTGCTCCGCGCCGCCGGACGCGAGCAGATGGCGTCGGTCCCGTACTGGGCTCTGGTGGAGGCAGTCCAAGCGGTGATCGTGGACCGGCCGTATTTGGCGAACGCCCTGGGGGACCCGGAGAAAGCCCTCCTCGCCCGGCTCGCAGGTCTCGCGCCCGACCACCACAGCGGCCCGGTCTACCGCCACGCCGTGCTCCACCTCCTGTCGGGGGTGATCGCGGCGGCGGGGGCATCGAGGACGATGCTCTTCCTCGACGACCTTCACCACGTCGACGACGACACGCTCGCCCTCGCCGAGGTGATGGCCTGTGCGACGGCCCCACGCGGCGTCCTGCTCCTCGCCGCTCACCGAGCGGGGGACGACGAGCGCCTGTCCACCATCGCCCGGGCGATGGTCGCTCGTGGCGTCGGCGTGGAAATTCGCCTCCCTGCCCTGAATCGTTCCGAGACCGACGCCATCATCAGCGACCTCCTCGACCGGCCCGGCTCCGACGCCGAACTGGATCTCGCTTGGCAGCTGAGTGAGGGCAACCCGTTCTTCGCCCTCGAGGTCGCGGCCGCGATGAGCTCGGACGAGGCTGCGACCGGAAGCGGCGCCTACGGCACCGTCGACGTCCGGCTCGAACGCCTGCCGCCCGAGACACGACACTCCCTTCGCTCGGTCGCAATAGTGGCGCACGAGTTCACCGCCGACGAGTTCGCCGCCCTCGCCGGTGTGGACGCGGATCGCGCCCTCGAGCACCTGGATGTCGGGATGTCTGTCGGAGTTGTGGCGCGACAGGGAAGCAGCTACCGCTTCCGGCACGACCTCGTACGCGACCGTCTGACCCAGGCGGTATCGGAGGCCGATCGTGCCGCCGCCCACTCGGTTGCGGCGGAGCGGCTGTCAGCCCTTGGCGCTCCGCCAGCCCAGGTGGTGCACCACTTCCTCGCTGCCGGCCGCGAGGAGGACGCCCTTCCTTGGCTGCGACGAGCGGCCGGGGAAGCTATGGCCGTGGGTGCCCACGCCGACGCGCTGCTCGCCGCCAATCGTGCCCTGGAGCTCGCGCCCAGCGACCCGGCGCTGCTCGCCCTCCGGGCCGACGCCATGAACGGGCTCGGGGATCCCGGGGCGCCGGCGGCGTACTCGCTCGCCATGGCCGTGTCTCCCGACACGGAACGGGCGGCGCTCGCCGTGCGACGGGCCAAAGCGCTGAGTCCTTGCCGGCGACGTCCCAGCCGCACTCGAGACCCTCGGCACGGTGAAGTCGGTGCCGCCCCGGGTGCTCGGACAGCTCCAAGTCGCTCGTGGGCTGGCCCACTGGTGCACGGGGGCCCTCGACGAGGCCGAGGAGGCAGGGCAACAAGCAAAGCGGCTGGCCGAGGACACGGGAGACCTGCGCGACTTCGTCGACGCCACGATGGTGCTGGCCATGGTCGCCCATGAGCGGGGGGTGTGGCCCCAGCGGCTGTCGCTGGATCTGCTGGACCCGCACGTGGGGCCGGACCTGGCGGCAGTGGTAATCGACGCTCATCTTTGCGTGGCCGAGTCCTACCTCTACGGCGGAGTGCCCTACCCCGAGGTCATCGCTTCGCCACCGATCTGCAGCGCCAGGCGGCTGCCGCGCGGGCTCCTCGGGCCGAGGCATTCGCGACCACCCTGCTCGGGGAGACCCACCTGTTGATGGGCGAGACCGAAGTGGCGAGCCGGTATCTGCGTTCGGCCGTGGAACAGCACCGGCGCGTGGGTGTCCTCTGCGGCCAAGCGCTCAGCTTCCAGCGGCTCGCCCAGGCCGCCCTCGCCGAAGGGGACGTCGGGCAGGCGAACGCGGCCCTGTCCAGCGCCTTGATGGCCGCCCGGGGCTCACCGGTCGGAACACGCCATCTCCTCGACCGCGTCCACGGGACCGCCATCCGAGCCGCCCCCGATCCCGTCGCTGCCCTCGCTGCCGTCGACGAGGCGACCCGTGCCATTCGCGGCCCATTCGAGACCTGTCCCCCGTGCTCGGTGAACCTCACCGTGCCCGCGGCGATCGCCTGCGCCGATGCCGGCGACCTCGCTCGGGCCACCACCTACCTCAGCCGGAGCGAACAGATCGCGGGCGCCTTCTACCCCCGGGGTGGCTGGCAGGCGGCCCTGGACGAGGTTCGTGGCCACGTGGCGCTGGCGCATGGGGAGGTCGAGACAGCTGGGCGCCTCCTGACCGCAGCAATGGACGCCTTCGACCAGTTGGGCCAGCGCCTCGATGCTGCCCGTTGTCGGCGCCAGCTCGAGGCGACTCCCGCCGGATCCGCCGGGAAGGTTTGAGGAAGGTTCGGTCCGTACGGTCAGCGCAACGGTTCCTGAAGGGACCGTGCAGCGCACGAACGGACACCTCAGCAAGGAGAATCAGATGCCCCTTTACATGGACGTGCACCACGAGCTTCCCGAGGGAGCGACTTACAAGGACGTGGCCGATGCCCACATGGCCGACCTCCGCGTCCAGGACAAGTTCGGGGTCAAGTACATCAACTACTGGCTGGACGAGAAGAGCGGCAAGGTGTTCTGCCTGGTCGACGCGCCCGACGCTGAGGCGGCCGAAGCCTGCCACCGGGAGGCGCACGGGCTGACCGCGGACGAGATCTACAAGGTCATCCAGGGCTAGGAGGGATCGGCGTTTCGACCGGCGAAACCCTCCGGTCGCCCGGCCGCCGTGGGCAGAACCGGGGAGCTAGGGCGCCCGTCGACCGCACTGGAGCCTCATGGACCTCTACGCCACGTGGAGTGCGACGCGCTCGATCCGTCGCACCCCGAGGGGCAGAAGGTCCAGCGACAGTGCTCGCACGTGCACGGCTCGCCGTGGCCGTCCAGCCGGCTTGTCTCCCGCAAGGGAACGACGGGCCGGATGCCGCGGGCCTCGCACCCGTCGTAGACGGTGGAGGCGCTGACTCATCCGTCGAACGCCCCGGCGGCGGGCGACGCATCGATCTCGTTCCAGACCTAAGCTGCTCGGCGGCGATGCGGAAGCGAGACCACGGCGGCCATCCGGGGGGGGACCCGTCCACCCGCCTCCGACCGACGGTGCGCTGGCTGGCCGTCGGCTGTGCCGTCGCCGCGCTGTGCATCGTGCCGATGCTCGTCGTGGGACGTCCGTTCGAGGCGTGGGTGGAGCGAACGCTCGTCGCCACCGCCAGCCGACCCGGCGTAGCCACCATCGTGGTCACCCTGCTGGCCGTGGACGTCGTGGGACCGATTCCGTCCAGCATCGTGGCCACCATTGCGGGCCAGCGGCTCGGCCTCGCGGGCGGGGCCGCTGCCATCGCCATCGGCCTCTGCCTCGCCAACCTGATCGGCTACGGCATCGGTCGGTCGGCCTCCCGGCTCCTGGCGAAGGTGGTCCCACGGGACCAGCTCGACAAGGCCCGTGCGTTCGCCGGCACCCGTCCGGGTGCGGCCGCCCTGGCCCTGTCCCGACCGGTTCCGATGCTCAGTGAGGGAGTCATAGTCCTGGCCGGTGCGGCTCGCACGCCGCCCGCGACAACGGCGGCCGTCTGCGGGCTGGCCAACGCCGGGCTCGCCATTGCGTACGCCGCCATCGGGAACGCCGTCCACGGCGGTGCCATGTTCGCCTTCGCCATGGCCGGGAGCGTGGGGCTCCCCGCCCTGGCCGTCTTGGCACTGACCCTCGCCACCCGCCGCCGGCCCGTCCAGATGGGAGCGATCACGTGATCCGACTGGCACCTCAGCCCATGGACACGCTCGCCGACCTGCAGTCGGCGGTTCAGAAGGCGATCCAGCTCGAGTTCTCCACGCTCCCGCCCTACCTGTACGCCGTCTTCACGCTGCCCGAGGGCGGCAACCATGCCGCGAGGAGCCGCATCTCGGCCATCGTGCGGGAAGAGATGACGCACATGGCGCTGGCCTGCAACATCCTCAATGCCATCGGCGGGCGCCCGGTGGTGGCCGACCCCGCCGTCGTCCCCGTCTATCCCGGACCGCTGCCGTTCGACATCGGCAGTGAGCACGGCGAACCGTTCAACGTGTCACTGCTGCCCTTCTCGAAGGGGGCGATGGCCCAGGCCATGCAGATCGAGGAGCCGGAGGAACGCATCGTGTTCCCGGCGGCGGCCACGGCGCTGCCCGCCTCTTTCCAGACGATCGGCCAGTTCTACGCCGCTCTGGACGAGGCCCTCGGCCAACTCCCCCCGGACGCATGGGTGACCCCCCCAGCCAATCAGCTCGACGATCACCCCTTCTTCGCCGGCGAGCTGTTCGCGGTGGCGGGGTACCCGGACGCGTCCAACGCCATCCAGCGCATCGTGTCGGAGGGTGAGGGGACGACCAAGAGCCCCCTCGACTTCGAGGGCGACGTCGCCCACTACTACCGCTTCGAAGAGATCTACCGCGACCGCGTCCTCGAGAAGGACTCGACGGTGCCGGAGGGGTTCTCGTGGGGCGAGCGGCTGGGCGTCGACTGGGAGGACGTGATCCCCGCCATCGCCGACCCGGGCGACCACGACTTCTCCAACGACCCCACGGCTCAGGCCGCACAGGACGCCTGCAATCGAGCGTTCACCGCCATGCTGGAAGAGATCCAACGGGCTGTCACCGGCGAGATCGGGCGGCTCGGGAACGCCGTACGTGCCATGTTCGACCTCACGATGGCAGCCCGAGCGGCGCTCGCGCTCCCACTGCAGGGCAGTGACCTTTCGGCGGGACCGGCCTTCCGCTTCCGCCCCGACCTGGTCTGAGAAGGAGGAGTCGTGTCCGTGCTCGGCACGCCGCGGATCTACTTCCGAGGGCAGATGACCTGGGACCCGATCGTCACCAACAACTTCGATCAGCTGTACGACCTCGGTACCGGAAAGCCGATCCTCGGCGGTGGGACGGTGGCGGACTACCGCGAACAGGTCCGCCAGACGGTCGTGGCGGGGAACTGGAACGTGCACGGCACTCACCGGTCGACGTTCGTGGAGACCACCGTCACGGGCGCCGACAGCGGGAGCGGGCTCGACGTCAACGACCCGATCGTGGGGGTGCCGGTCTCCTTCGCCGGGATGCTCGTCGATCTCGACCCCTACGGGGCAACCTCGTCCCAGCTGTTCTTCGACGAGCTCAGCTGCGGGATCGACGGCGGATGCCAGATCGTCGCCCCACGCGCCGGCCCCATGGTGGCGCGGCGGATCAACTTCGCGCGCAACCAGACCTACCGTGTGATCGCGGGCGTCGCCTCGGTCGTGTGGCAAACCTCGTTTCCGACGGCCGGCGGACTGGCGATCCACCCCCGCGGGTCTGCGGTTCTCGAGGCCCTGGCCGCAGCCCTCGACGAAGGGGACGCCCAAGGCCTCGCCGTGCGCGTCAACGCCTACCGGACGACCTACTACGGCACCCCGCAGCCCACCGACCAGGATGCCGAGGACCTCGCCGCCGACATCGCGGCGGGCGGCTTCCATCCCAATCCGGCCCGCAGCGTGGTCGTAGGGGTCATAGGCCTGTGGCGCAAGGGCGAACCACCCACCGTCCCGGCCGGTCGGGTGCTGGCCCGCACCCAAGGAAGTCCCGTCAGTACCGCCTTCGCCGAGCTCGGACCCGACCGGCTCACGATCGACTTGGCCAACAGCGTTCCCGAGACGGGGTTCGACCTGGAGAAGGCGGACCTCGGTCCCCTGGCCGTCGTCGCTCGAACCGCCTCGGGCGACGTCGCCCTCGGCACACTTCCGTACGCGGCGTACGACAACCGCGCCTACAACGCGACCAGTGGCCTCGTCGAGCTTCCCGTCGACGCCGCCGGGGCGGCCGCCGCACGTACGGGCGACCTCGAAGTGCGGAACCAGGCCGGAGCCGTCCTCCTGCGCGAACAACCTCTTACCGTGTGCGCGGACCCGGCCAACGTCTACCTGGAGGAAGGGGAGGGAGCGTCGGTCACGCTCCGGGCCTTCGAGCGCGGGGGCAAGCCCTCGTCGCCGGTCTCGATCACCCTGGCCCAAGCGGCGGGTCCGTTGCTGCCTCCCCAGGTCGAGACGAACAGCGACGGCGAGGTGTCGGTTCCGATCAGCGGTACGGCGACTGGCAGCTGGACGGTCATCCTCGTGCCCTGGCGGGGCCAGGCGCCACCGCCTCCGACGCAACTGGTCCCGGACCGCAACGAGTACTTCAGCGTGCGGGTCACGCCCGCCGACGCCCAGATCGCGGCTCTCGAGCCGACGTGGCAGAACGTCTACGAGAACGTACTTCGCGATTGGGAAGCCTTGGCTCCCTGTATGGACAACTGGCTCCGGCTCGGAGACGAGGAGCAGTGCAAGGCCTATGCGCCGCTGATCCGCAAGCTCACCAGCCGGGAGCGGTTCAACGACTTCCGCTACATGCCGGTCACGCGGGATCTCAGCCGCGGCCAGCGGACACTGCTCCATCGGTGGTGCGAGGCCGTCCTCTCAACGCCGGCCCTCACGGCGACGACTGCGATCGAAGGCGTCAGCCCGCCCCCGCCCACACGAGACCCGTTCGGGCGCGGGTTCTGAGAGGCCTCCATCGCGAAGCGGCTGGCAGTTGCCTTGCTGGTCACCTCGGCGGCTTCTTGTGTGTACGTCGCCGAACGCCGACGTGGTCGACGACGAGGACACCGCTGGTCTCCCCCTCATGCCAGGAGAGGTGGGCGGGGCTACGGCCGGTTGCAAGAGGGGCGGCGGCGTCGGGCTACCGGCCGCCGCCTCCCACCCGGGCCCGCTGGGGGACGATGGTGTACTTCGGGTCCCGGGCCGAGTGCACCCCGGCCTCGTACACGGCGAAGCGCGTGCACGCCGACCCGGCGACGAGGACGGCGCCCGACGCCAGCGCTGCCATCCGGCTGCGCCGGCCGAGGACTGCGCCGGCCGCCGCTCCCCCGGCGGTGAGCCACCGGGCCCAGCGACCGAGCCGGCCCGGCCTCCCCGACCGGTAGGGCTCACCCGAGAGCGCGCCGCTGCGCTCCATCCAGGCGGTGGCCGCCAGGTCGACCGCGGCGCCGATGGCGGCCAGCCGACGGGCGGGCCCGGCCGCGTCGGGTCGGACGAGGGTAATGGCCAGCCCGCCCGCGGCCGCGGCCGCGCTGCCCGAGAACACGAACGGGAGCTGACGGTAGGCGTCGTGCCAGGCGGGGACGGCGGTGTCGGCGATGAGGACGGCCGTGTAGCTCGCCACCGCAGGGGCGAGCGCACCGGCGGTCAGTCCCGCGGCTCGGCCCACGGCGGGGACGCGGCCCGACACCTCCGAGGCCGCGGCCAGCCCGGCCGCGGGGCCGTAGGCGGCCAGGAGCCAGGTGCCGAGGCTCATGGGAGAGGTGGGCTTGAACACCCGGAGCATGTTGAGGAACCGCCCCCGGCGGCCGAGGTCGTGGATCAGGAAGTACGTGCTCGCGCCGAGGTGGGCGGCCGCCGCCAACCGGGCGGCACGACGCAGCGCCCGGTTGCCGGTGAGGTCGGCGCCCGCCGCCAGCAGCGACGAGCCCGCCATCACCCCTCCCGTCACGAAGTAGGCGGGGATGTCCCACTTCCAGACCGGGTCCTTGACGACCGGGCGGCCGTAGTAGGAGCGGAACTCGGCCGCCGGCACCATCGGTTGCTCGGACGTCGTCATCGCCGGCCACCCACGAACGCGGCGGCCGCGGCCGCGGCCATCGTCAGCGCCGCCAGCCCCGCCCGCCGCCACATGGCCGGGAGGTCGCGCGTGGTGACGACGGGGTCGGGCGGGAGGCCGTAGACCTCGGGTTCGTCCAGCAGCAGGAAGAAGGCGCCGTCGCCCCCGACACCGTCGCCCGGGTCGTCGCCGTACAGCCGGGCGCCGGCCACGCCCGCCTCCCGCAGCTGCTCCACCCGGCGCCCG
>DASZOE010000430.1:0-7729 GCA_035550945.1 Acidimicrobiales bacterium | reverse complement strand
AACGTCGTTCGTCCTCGCCTCCGGCTGCGGGCGCTCCACGTTGACCCCTGCTCCTCGCTGGCGCGCGTCTGCAAGCAGGAACCTCAGGGCGGGGGTGGTCCGGCCTTCGGCCGGCTAGTCGAGTTCCCTTCGGGAACGCCTCTTGACTTGGAAGGCTTCGTCAGAGATGCCGAAGTCGGGCGGTCCAGTCGTCGCATCGAACGGCCTGCCCATTCGCCCGCTACTCCTATTTCCGCTCCCTCGCTGGGACGCATCCGCTCGACGCGGTCACGGGGCGCCTGGCGGGCGACGTCGCAGGGCGGAACATTGGACCGTCGGCTCTGGCCCGGGGTGAATCGCCGTAGCGTCGGAGCATGAGCACGCCTCAACCCGATCACAGCGACCAGACTCTGGACACGCACGACTGTCCGAAGCGGCCGTCCTCGCTGGAACGCTCCGCGCTGGGGTTCGTCCGTAGACCGATGGTGAGTTGGCTCAATCCACGGCAGCTTGTCGACACCGCCCTCCAGGCCGTGTTGTCGGTCATCTTCGGCGCCTACGCCGACAAACGCCAGATGCAGGCGTTGGCAGTGAGCGAGGTTTATGACCAATCAAACGCGGATGAGCTATGGGTCGACTACGTAGCCGACCTGGGCGACGGATGGGAGCCCACCTACACCGTGGCATGGCTCCTTGCCAGCGAAAGGATCGAGGTGCGCTCGAAGGACGACACCCATGTGACGGAGCGGGGACGAGTTCTCGTCATGGGCGGTGACCAGGTGTATCCCGTGCCCAACCAGTCCGAGTACGAAAACCGCTTCCTTGGTCCCTACCAGGCTGCCTTGCCGTGCGCTCACGGCGAGCGTCCTCTGCTCTTCGCTGTCCCCGGCACTCATGACTGGTACGACGGATTGGTCGCCTTTGACAGCGTCTTCTGTCGAGAGAACTGGATCGGAGGATGGAGGACGTGCCAGAGCCGAAGCTACTTCGCCCTGAAGCTGCCGCATCGCTGGTGGCTCTGGGGCGTCGATATCCAGTTCGGCGCCTCCGTCGACAAGGCCCAGCTGCGCTACTTCTCCCAACAGGCCGCCCCCCAACTCGAGCCGGGGGATCGCATCGTCCTATGCACGGCCAATGCGGAGGCCACTACCCAAAGCAATCCCGAGCACTCCAATCGTAACCTCGACTACTTCGAGCGTCAGATCGTCCAACCGACCGGTGCCGAGATCGTCCTGCACGTCACAAGTGGACTGCACCACTACTGCCGCTACCAGGAGCCGAACGGCTCTCGCCAGCTCATCACCGCGGGTGGCGGTGGAGCCTTCCTGCATCCCACCCATCAGCTTCCCGAGAGCCTGGAACTGGGAGAGGGCGAGCGAAGGCGCAGTTATCAGCGAGTGAAGACCTATCCGTCGATGACCCAATCAAAGCGCCTGCGCAAGAGGTTGTGGCTGCTCCCCCTCCGCAATCCTGCCTTCGCCGCGCTCCTCGGCGTCATCAACGTGCAATTGGCCTTCATGCTGAACTTGCATCTGGAAGACGCGCACGTGGGGATAGGTGTCTTTGAGCTCGGTCGAGCGCTGTGGAAGAGCCCC
Organism: Acidimicrobiales bacterium; assembly: GCA_035550945.1. Lineage (GTDB taxonomy): Bacteria > Actinomycetota > Acidimicrobiia > Acidimicrobiales > AC-14 > DASZOE01. The sequence continues at coordinate 6,155 of DASZOE010000430.1, read as the reverse complement.
ACTGCCTTCGTGCTCATGTTGCTGATGGTGATCCTGTTCGGTGCGATGGTCAAGTTCGCTCACGACGCGGGGGGACTGAGTCGATTGCTGCTCGGCCTGGTTCACTCCATCCTCCAGCTCGCATCGGTGACGGGAGTCATGATCGTTTCGTCACGTCTCTCATCAGCATTTGGCCTCGAAGGGGTCCCGTCCTTGATCGTCTTCTTGGGCCTCGTGGCCATGATTGGTGGTTTCGTGGGCGCCCTCGGCTTCGCGGGGTACTTGTGGGCGACCAATTGCCTCCGCTTCCACGCCAACGAGGCCTACGCCCCACTTCGGGTCATGGACTTCAAGAGCTTCTTGCGTCTGCACTTCGACGCAGATGGGGACCTGACGGTGTTCCCCATCGGCATCGACCGTGTGTGCCGCCGTTGGCGTCTGTCCCAGAAGTCAGCCCCAGAGGCCCCCTGGCTGGAACCCGAAGACGACGTGAAGGCCCATCTCATCGAACAGCCGGTCCGCATCGGCCACTGAGCGGCGGTTTCCCAACTGCGGCCTACCAGCGCAGCGTGAGGCGATGAAACACGCCTTCGTCACCTCCCTCGCAGAGTTGCCACATGGTGGCCCAGCACCTGTGCCCGTCCGAATCGTTGACACCGTCGTCCAACGCCGATGCCGGTCTCCGGCTGCTCGGAGGCCATGACCTGTTCGCCCCACCTCCGCCGGCCAGATGGCTCGAGCGGTGAAACGCGCTCCTCGATGGCTATGTCGGCGACTCGGTCGTCCGGACTCTCAGGCATCCTCCGGACGCTCGGTAACCGGCGAACACGTGCGGACGCTCCACCCGGTAACGCTCAATGTCCGGCGAACACGGCGCCACACGAACTAGCGCAGACGTGCCGCCTCCGCGTGGGTGCCCTGCGGCGCTGGCCAGGACCCGGCCGCCCCATAACGATGCCGGGTGAGCGAATCGGCAGGCTTGACACGGCAACGCTCCTGTCGGATGGTCGGGGCGTCAGGTCCCGGTCGACGCCATCAGGACCGACCGATCGAGTCGGCGTTGCCGCAGCCCTGACGTGATGAACCGTCGATGGCTACGATGGCCCCATGAGCGCGTTCGACAAGGCCAAGGATGTGACAGGCAAGGTCGAGGACGTGACAGAGGAGAAGGTCGACAAGCTCGGCGACCTCATCGACAAGGGCGCCGACAAGCTTGACGAGAAGACCGGCGGCAAGTACTCGGACAAGATCGACCAGGTGGTCGACGCCGTCCAGGATCCTGCCGATGCGACCGGACGGGCGGAGGAACCTCCCAACCCATCCGCGCCGTAAGGCGAAACACGCCTCGCGCCGTCGGCTGGTTCCGTCGCGTCGGCGCAGCACGCGCCGTCGCGCCTCCGCCTCTCACCGGCGAAGGTTGGGCACATGGTCAACGAGTCCCGATGGAGCTCGGGTCGCAGCTACCCGAGAACCAGAGCGGGGCTGAGCGCCATCCCGTGGACGACCACCAGGGTGCGCCGATACGCCGGGACGGTGGCGCATCTGGGCCCGCGGGGAGCGAGTGGTAAGCAAGTGTGATGGCGACGGACGGGGCTACCACCACCGGCAAGGTGCTCCACTCGGCCCGGGCCTACGACCTGCTTGTCTGGGTGCTCACGCTCGGGCGGGAGCGACGCTTTCGGGACCACCTTGTCCAGCTCGCGCGCCTCGATTCCGGCGACTCGGGCCTCGACGTGGGCTGTGGGACGGGAGCCCTCGCCCTGGCGGCCAGGCCCCGGGTGGGCTCCGGCGGTCAGGTGTGCGGCGTCGATCCTTCCCCCCAGATGGTCGCCCGCGCTCGCCGGAAGGCCGCAAAGGCAGGCGCCGACGTCGGATTCCAGACGGCTGCCGTCGAAGCGCTGCCCTTTCCCGACGCGACGTTCGACGCTGTTCTCAGCAGCCTCATGCTCCACCATCTGACGGAGGAGGGCCGGCGGCAGGGCATCGGCGAGATCGCCCGGGTGCTCAAGCCGGGAGGCAGGTTCCTCGCCGTCGACATCGGCGGTCGCACGGAAGGGACACGTCATGGCCTGTTCCTCCGACTACGGCGACATGCCGACTTCGACGTTGACGAGCTGACTCCGGCGCTCGAGGCTGCCGCCCTCCAGATCGTCGAGCGGGGGCCGGTCACTACGCCGGGCGTCGTCGGGCTGCCCAACCTGCGGTTCATCCTGGCCGTGGCACCGTCGAGCTAGACGCACACCCGGGAAGGGCGCACTCGTCGCCCGTGCGGCGCGACGTGGCCGGGCCGACGCCCCCAGGCGCGTCCCGTATCGATGCTTCGAAGGGGTGTCAGTTGCGAGTCGCTGGCCGGTCCACGTTCGGCTGGCAGGTCTGGCGAGATCGACAGATCCCAGGAAGAACCGCTGCTGCCGCGCACCTGTGGGGAACTCTCAGCTCACCGCTTTCTTCACCAGCGCGCTGATCCTCTCCTCTTCGGCGGCGGTCAGCTCCTTCAGGGCGAAGGCCGTCGGCCACATGGCGCCTTCGTCGAGGTTGGCCTTGTCGCTGAAGCCCAACGTCGGGTACCTCGACTTGAACTTGTGCGCGCTCTGGAAGAAGCATACGACACTGCCGTCCTTGGCATACGCGGGCATCCCGTACCAGGTTCTCGGGAAGAGGGCTGGCGCGCTGGCTTTGACGATGGCATGGAGCCGCTCGGCCATGGCCCGATCCGGTTCCGGCATCTCGGCGATCTTCGCCAGGACGTCGCTCTCCCCATCCGCCTTGCCCGCGCGCTGGCCGCGGCGCGCCGCCGCCTTCACCTCTTGGGCACGCTCCCTCATCGCCGCTCGTTCCTCGTCCGTGAATCCGTTGGACGCCTTGACCGTGGTGCTCTTGGCCGACTTCTGGGTGTCCTTCTTTGCGGATTCCTTCTCAGCCATCTGCGAAGCACCTCCAGTGCTCAGAACGAGTCCGAACCGGTTGACCTCGGGCGAGGCTAACGAACCGCTCGATGAGTCTCCCCGGACATGCGGCTCGGGCATCCCCCTGTCCGGGCCGGGCAGATCGTCCCAGATCGCCGGCCGGGGTTAGTCCTGGGACAGCCTCGCCTCGGGCCTGATCGGTTCGAACAGCTCGACCGGGTTGCCGGACGGGTCTTCAACGATGATCTGCTTGCCCCCGGTACCGGTCACGACGTCGTTCCGGAAAGAGGCGCCTCGAGCGCGAAGGTCGCGCACGAGCGATTCGAGGTCGGCCACTTCCATCATGAACCGGTTCCAGCCGCCTGGCTCCGGCAGCCGGCCATCAGGCATGGCTTGGCCTCCGCCCCCGCCGCCCCCAGGCGCACTGAGGACCACCCGCAGGTCTCCACGGCTCACCATCGCGAACGTCGGCGCCGGGCGCAGCGTTTCCACGAACCCGAGCCTGTCCCGGTAGAACTCGATCGCCTCGTCGACGTCATGGACGATGTAACGAACGCTGACCGTGGCCATAGGCAGCCCCCCTACTCACCAGTGAAAACGAGACCAGCAGAGCCGAGTGCCTCCTCGAGAGCCATCCGGCCGCGGTGCGTGAGCCGTTGCCGGTCGATGGTCGAACGCGCATAGGCGGGGATGTCGACCTCGAGCATGGCCGCGGCGTCGAGCAGAGCGCGATCGTAACGGTCCATGACAGCGGAAATCTCCTCGGGAGGCGTTGGGACGGTGCCCGCGCTCCGCATGAGCTCTTTCCGCCGGCGGTCCAGCCCCCGCAGCTCGGCGGCCAGCTCTTGGAGGGGAACTCGCTCTGGTCCGGTCATCGACCGACGGTACCGGTGGCGAATGGGGCTCGGCCCAGCAGATCGTGCCTCCGAACGCCGGCTGAGCGGCGCGACCGCCGCTCGATCGCGGCTCCGAGTCACCACGGCCGGCGCGTGCCTCTGCAATCATGGACCGCCCACAGGAACCGGAAAGGACCGACGTCTATGGCCAAGAAGGCCGCCGCATCGAAGACGCGGCAGCGCATGATGAGCGATGAGCACAAGGCGGCCTTGGCGGAGGGGCGAGAGCAGGGACGAGTGGTGCGGCGCTATCTCGAAGCGCTGGAGTCCCACCGCCCGAAGCGGGGTCGCAAGCGGACGCCGGAGAGCATCGCCAAGCGCCTCGCCACCATCGACGAGCAGCTGGCGACCGCCGACCCGCTGAACCGGCTCCATCTCGTGCAGGAGCGCCTGGACCTCGAGGGCGCGCTGGCCTCCAGCGAAGGCGACGGTGCCGACCTCGAGGAGCTCGAGGCCGCGTTCGTCGAGGTCGCTGCCGCATACGGCGAGCGGAAGGGGCTCACCTACGAGGCCTGGCGCTCTATCGGCGTGGCACCGCGGGTCCTCAAGGCCGCTGGCATCGGCCGCGGGCAGTAGCAAGGGCACGAGCGCCGTCTCGCGCCCAACTCGGGCGGACGCCTCGCCGCCTACAGGGCGGGCAGCTTCTGTTGGCGACCGATGAGAGGGGCGAGGGGGTCACCGGCCTCGCCCACCCGTTCGGCAACGGTGGCGACCGTCCAACGGTCGGGCCGCAGCTCGGGGTCGTCGAGCTCGTCCCACCGGATGGGCACCGAGACGGGGGCCCCGGCCGCGGGCCGGGCGCTGAACGGCGCGACGAGGGTCTTGTTGATCGCGTTCTGGGTGTAGTCGAGGCGGGCCAGGCCCTCGCGCCGGTCCTTGTGCCACTCCCAGCTGACCAGCTCGGGGACGGTGCGGCCCACGGCCCGTGACACCTTCTCCACCCACCCCCGGGTGTCGTCGAACCTGTAGCCGTCGGCGACGGGCACCCAGATCTGGATGCCCCGCTGGCCGGTGACCTTGGGCATGCCGGCCACGCCCAGGTGCTCGAGGGCGGTCCGGTACAGGCGGGCGAGAAGGACCACGTCGTCGAAGGTGCTCCGGGGCCCGGGGTCGATGTCGATGAGGGCCCAGGTCGGCTGGTGCACGTCGGGCAGCCGCGACGTCCACGCGTGGAGCTCCACCGCCGCGTGGTTGGCCATCCACACCAGCGCGGGCACGCTGTCGACCACCGCGTACCACTCGGTCTCCCCGGGGTCGGCCTCCTCGTTCCGCCACCGCCTGAGCCACTCGGGCGCGTAGGCCGGCACCTCCTTGTGCCAGAAGCCTGGGCGGTCGACGCCGTCGGGATAGCGGTGCATGTTGACGGGCCGCTCGGCCAGGTACGGGAGCATGGACGGGGCGATCACCGCGTGATAGCGGATCAGGTCTCGCTTGGTCACGGGCCGGTCGCCGCCCCGGCCGGGGAACAGGGCCTTGTGGAGGTTGGTGAGCTTCACCTCCTGGCCGTGCACGGTCCAGCGCCCGCCGGCGCCGAGGGCGCCGAGGGCGGCCAGCTCGTCGTCGGTGGGCGGGTCCCACGACCGCCGGGGTGGGCCGACCTCGATCCTGGCCTCGGCCGCGGGCAGGTCGCTCCGCCACAGGGCCTCGGGGGCGGCGGCGACCTCTTCGTTCGTGCGCCCGGTCTTGACCGAGTGGGGGTGGTCCTCGGGGTCCCAACCGGCGACGGCGTGGTCGTCGTTCTTGTGGAGCAGCAGCCACTGCTCCTTGCCCGACTGGTCGCGGTCGCGCCGGACGAGCACGAAGCGGCCGGCCAGCTTCTCGCCCTGGAGGTCGAAGTGGAGATCGCCCTTCTCGACCGCCTGGACGGGGTCGTCGGTGCCGACCGGGTGCCATGCGCCCCAGTCCCAGACGATCACGTCGCCGCCGCCGTACTCGCCCCGGGGGATGACGCCCTCGAAGTCGAAGTACTCGATGGGGTGGTCCTCGACGTGCACCGCGAGCTGCCGAGCCTTGGGGTCGAGCGTCGGTCCCTTGGGGACGGCCCAGCTGACCAGCACGCCGTCCATCTCCAGGCGGAGGTCGTAGTGCAGGCGCCGGGCCCGGTGGCGCTGCACCACGAAGCGCCCCGAGCCGGCCGGCGTACCGGCGCCCGCGGGCTCGGCGGTGACCGAGAAGTCGCGCTTGGCCCGGTACGTCCGGAGGCGCTCCTCGGGTGTGCTCATCCCTCGGTGGTGGACGACCGGGCCTTGGCCGCGGCGGCCGACAGCTTGGTCATGGCCCGGCCCGCCACCCGTCTCGGCATGGCAGGCCGCGGTGGGACGGGACCGTCCAGAGCCTCGGAGTGGGGTTCGACCGGACCCGGCGCGGTCACGGG
>DASZOE010000429.1:0-4118 GCA_035550945.1 Acidimicrobiales bacterium | reverse complement strand
CGAGGATGGCGGCGTCGAGCTCGGCTCGGGGCGCGCGCCGATCCCCGCGGCGTGGTCCTCGACGTCGAGGGTCTGGGTTCCCTGCGGGCCCACTACGCCGTCGGCGCCGACGGAGCCTGGTCGCCGCTGCGCCACGCCCTGGGCGCCAACGAGCCCGGCTACCTGGGGGACTGGCACGCCTTCCGGCAGTACTTCTCCGACGTGGGCCCGGCCGCGGCCACCGGTCTGTGGGTGTGGTTCGAGGCCGATCTCCTCCCTGGCTATGCGTGGTCGTTCCCGCTGCCCGACGGGCGGGCCAATGTGGGGTTCGGGATCCAGCGCGACGCCGGCATCCCGGTGCGGGACATGAAGCGGCTCTGGCCCGACCTCCTCGCCCGGCCCCACGTGCGGGCCGTGCTCGGCGACGCCCGCCCCGAGGGGACGCACAAGGCGTGGCCCATCCCGGCGCGGGTCGGACGCATCCGCCTGACCGCGGCGCGCGGCCGGGCCCTCTTCGCCGGCGACGCCACCGCGGCCACCGATCCCCTCACCGGCGAGGGCATCGCCCAGGCCCTGCTCACGGGCAAGCTGGCCGCCGAGGCCGTACTCGCCGCAGGGCCGGACCGGCCGGTGCTCGCCGGCCGCCGCTACGAGGCCGAGGTGGGCAAGGCCCTGTTCGCCGACCACCGCCTGGCCGCCTTACTGAGCGGCGTGCTCAGCCACCGCAAGGGCGCCCGGGCCGCCATCCGCCTGGCCGGCACCACGCCCTGGACCCGCCGGAACTTCGCCCGCTGGCTGTTCGAGGACTATCCCCGGGCCGTGGTGGCCACGCCGGCCCGGTGGACCCGAGGGATGTTCCGTGGCGCGGGCGCCTACCGTGGCTGACCGATGAAGCTGCGCCCCCGCTGCGCGCTCGCCGCCCTGGTCGCCCCCGTCCTCGGGCTGGCCGCCTGTGGCGGCGGCGGTCCCAGCAAGGACGGCTTCGTGGCCGACGCCGACCGCATCTGCCGGGCCGAGAGCGCGCCCCTGGCCGCGGTGAAGGCGCCGACCAGCTTCCCGGAGCTCTCCGAGACGGCCGGCACCATCGCCGCCGTCATCGACGCCCAGCTGCCCAAGCTGCGGGCCCTCGACCGCCCGGGCGGCGACGACGCACGGGGCGACGCCATGCTCGGCGCGCTCGGGGGCGTCTCCGAGGCCGCCACCGCCCTCCAGACCGCGGCGGCCGCCAACGACGAGGCGGGGACGGCCACCGCGTCGCGGGACATGGCGGCCCGGGCCAAGTCGGCGTCCGACAGCGGACGGGCCTACGGGTTCGCCACCTGCGGCGGGTCGACGCAGCCCGCGGCCAACGCCAGCGTCGAGGGGGCCAGGACGGTCCTCAAAGCGGGATACGTGGTCAAGGCCGAGGAGCTGTGCCAGGACGCCAGCAGCCAGCTCGACGACCTCCCCGAGGCCACCACGCCCCAGGCCGAGGCGCGGGTGATCGACAGCGGGGTCCGCATCCTCGAGAAGCTGGTGAGCGACCTGCGGGCCCTGACGCCGCCGCCCGGCGACGAGGAGACGCTCAACGCGTACTACGACGCCCAGCAGGAGGTGATCGACAAGGCCAAGGAGGTGGCCCGGGCGGCCAGAGCCGTCAACGCCCGCCTCTACGAGACCCTCGTCGAGCAGTTCAATGTGCTGACCACGGCGGCCAACGCCAAGGCCGACGCCTACAGCATCACCGACTGCGGCACCGACGCCGCTTTCTGAGGCGTCCCCCTTCCGTTTAGCGTTCGTCCGATGGCCGAGAACGGCGGCGCCCTGGGCCCCGCCCTGCAGGTGGCGCAGGCACGAGTCCTCGTCGGGACCTGCTCGTGGACCGACGCCACCCTGGTCAAGGAGACGGACTGGTACCCGAAGCGGTCGATGAGCGCGGCCGAGCGCCTGGCCTTCTACGCCAGCCGCTTCCCGGTCGTCGAGGTGGACAGCACCTACTACTTCCCGCCCACGCCCGAGCTCTCGGGCTCCTGGGTGCAGCGCACACCCGACGGCTTCACGATGAACGTCAAGGCGTGGTCGCTGCTCACCGGGCACCCGACCTTCCCTCACTCGCTGTGGCCCGACCTCCAGGCGGGGATCGCGCCCGAGCACCGCGACAAGCGCCGCCTCTACGCCAAGCACCTCGTCCCTGCGGCCCTCGACGAGGCGTGGGACCGCTTCCGCCACTCCCTCATGCCCCTGCACTCGGCGGGCCGCATGGGCGCGGTGCTCCTTCAGTACCCGCGGTGGTTCGGGCCCAAGGAGGCCAACCGGGAGGAGATCCGGGCCGCCGTCGCCCGCCTGCCCGACTACCAGCTGTGCGTCGAGTTCCGCAACGGGAGATGGCTGGCCGGAGACGAGTGCGAGAGGACGTTCGAGCTGCTCGAGTCCCTGGGGGTCACGTTCGTCTGCGTGGACGAGCCCTCGGGTTTCCCCTCGTCGGTCCCCCCGGTGGTGGCCGCGACCGCCGACCTGGCCGTCGTGCGGTTCCACGGGCGCAACGAGGAGACGTGGGAGGCCCACCTGCCCAGCGCGGCCGAGCGCTTCCGGTACCGCTACCGCCGGGAGGAGCTCGAGGAGTGGGTCCCCAAGGTGCGGGAGCTGGCCGCCTCGGCCCGGGAGGTGCACCTGCTCATGAACAACTGCTACCGCGACTACGCGGTCGACAACGCCGCCGAGCTGGCCGCGCTGCTCCAGGGCTGATCGGCGAAGGGGCGCCCTCCGAAGGCCCTGTGCTAGAAGGGAGTGTCAACCGAGATTGAACTTCGGAGGGGACGTTGACCACTGACTTCTCGCGGCGCCGCTTCCTCGGCCTCACCGCCGCCGGCACCGCCGCGCTCGTCCTCGCCGCCTGCGGCGGCGACGACGACGAGACGACGTCCACGTCCGATGCGACCACGGCCACGTCCGGCCCCGGCAAGGACTTCGGCGGGAAGACGATCACGACCGCCGTCTACGCCAAGAACCACGCCTCGGCGCCGCTCTCCTGGCAGCGGTTCGCCCCCCCGGGACTGACGGTGAAGCCGGTGATCGTCACCAGCGCCGGCGACGTCAGCCGGGCTCTGGCGTCGGGCCATCTCGACTTCGGCCTCATGGGCCCGTACAACACGATCATCGAGGCCTCGACCACGGGCATGCCGTCCCGCATCATCGGCATGTGCGCCCGCCAGGGCATCGGGCTGATCGGCCGCAAGGACCGGGGCATCGCCGCCGTCGGTGACCTCGAGGGCAAGAAGGTCGCCGTCCCTCCCCCCGGCATGCAGACGCTCCTCCTCACGTCGGCCCTGGAGCGGGCCGGGCTCGAGCTCGACGCCGACGTCATGTCCGTCCCGCTCGGCTACGCCGACCACCCGGGCGCCCTCGAGCGGGGCGACGTCGACGCCTACGTGGGCACCGAGCCGCAGTGCACCCAGAGCGTGGTGGCGGGCGTCGGCGTGCGCATCAGCGGCATCTACGACAGCCCGGCCGGCGACTTCAACACCGCCATGTGGGCGTCCCCGAAGAACCTCGGAGACCACGACCTGTTGACCGCGGTCACCAGGATGCAGCGGGACGCGGCCGAGCTCCTCACCCCCAGGGGCGTCAACGACCCCGCCGAGTGGAAGGAGCTCCTGGTCGACCAGTTCGGCTACACCGAGCCCGTCTACCAGGCCGTCCTCGAGAACATCGGGGCCGAGTGGCGCTTCGACGACCGCCGCCGGAGCCAGGTCGAGGGGGCCGCCGACCTGATGCTCGCCCAGGGCGTCATCGAGACCAAGCCGCCGATCGACGACCTGCTGCTCCTGGACCACCAGCCCCGGGGCTGAGCGTGTCGCTGCAGGACGTCCGGGGCGACGCCGAGATCGACGTCGCCGCCGACCTCGCGCCGTCCAACGCCCCGGCCACCCGGGTCCGCCTCTCCGGCTGGCGGCGCTGGGCCGTGGGACTGCTGGTGCCGGCCGTGCTCCTCCTCGGATGGTGGCTGGCGAGCGCCTCCGGCGAGCTCTCCGGGCGTCTGCTCCCGCCGCCCGGCGACGTGGCCCGCAGCGCGCACGACTTCTTCGTCGGCGACGCCCGTCCCGAGATCCCGGGGGTGACGCCGTTCACCGGCGCCGCCGACGTGCACCTCTCCGCCAGCC
>DASZOE010000428.1:0-1892 GCA_035550945.1 Acidimicrobiales bacterium | reverse complement strand
ATCAGGCGGGCAACCGGGCCGCGGCCAGGGTCGAGGCGGCCCGGGCGGCGGCGGCGCTGGCCGGGCTCGACGTGGTCGTGCCCGCCGCCGACGTCGCTCTCCTCGACCGCATGGGTGTCGCCGCCCCGACGACGGGCAACTTCACCGCCCGGTACACCGCGACCCTGACCCGGGAGGACCGGGGCTGGACGGTGGCCTGTAGGGACACCCGGGCCCGGCTCCCCGACACCAAGGGCCTGCGCTACCTCGCCGAGCTCGTCGGGAGCCCCGGCGTTGAACGGCACGCCCTCGACCTCGTCGATCGGGTCGAGGGGGTGGCCGCCGGCGAGCCGGGACTCGACCGGCGCCACCTGGGTGACGCCGGCGAGGTGCTCGACGGCCGGGCCCGGACCGCGTACCGGCACCGCATCGAGGCGTTGCGGGCCGAGATCGACGACGCCCTGGAGGGGGGCGCCGACGAGCCCGCCGAGCGCCTGCAGGCCGAGCTCGACCAGCTGGTGGGCCAGCTCGCCCAGGCCTTCGGGTTGGGCGGGCGCAGCCGCCGGGCCTCGTCGGCGGCCGAGCGGGCCCGCCTGAACGTCACCCGGGCCCTGCGGGCGGCCACCGCCAGGGTCGGCGAGGCCCTGCCCGAGGCGGGATCCGTCCTCGACCGCCGGCTCCGCACCGGCATCTACTGCGCCTACGAGCCCGCCGAGGGCGACGAGGTTCGCTGGCTCGTTCAGTCCTGACTGAACGAGACGGGCTCGAACGGAACGCCCCTGGGGTGGAACCGAACCCACCACCAGGAGGTACCGAGCATGGATTCTCCCTACCAGGCTGCGCCCGATGTCCACGTGCTGCCGACGAGCGCTCCGATTCCGGGCGTCGGGGTTCTCCCCGTCAACGCCTATGTGCTGCATGCCGAGGAGCCGGTGCTGATCGACTCGGGGCTCGGGATCGACGGGGACGCGTTCATGGACGCCCTGGAGTCGATCGTCGACCCGAGGGCGCTGCGCTGGGTCTGGCTGACCCACGACGACGCCGACCACACCGGCAACATCCAACGGGTGCTCGAGCGGGCGCCCGACGCCCGCCTCGTCACCCACGCCTTCAGCGCCATGCGCATGGGTTCGTGGTGGCCGGTGCCCTTCGACCGGGTCCACGCCATCCGGGTGGGCGACCGGCTCCCGGTCGGGGACCGCCCCCTGCGGGCGGTCGCGCCTCCCCTCTACGACAACCCCCTCTCGACCGGGCTCCTCGACGAGGCGACGGGCGCCCTCTTCTCGGTTGACTCGTTCGGGGCGCTGCTGCCCGAGCCGACCCAGGACGCGGCCGAGGTGCCGGGCGACGCCCTCGCCGGGGGCATGCGGGCATGGGCCACGGCCGACTCGCCCTGGGCCCACATCCTGGACCGCCGGCTGTTCGGCGAGGTGCTCGACGGGGTGCGCCGCCTCCAGCCGACGCACATCTTCTCCTCCCACCTCCCGGCCGCGAGCGGGACGTCGCTCGAGCGCTTCCTCGAGGTGCTCGAGTCGGTGCCCGACGCCGAGCCCGCGGTGGCGCCGGACAACGAGCAGTTCAAGCTGATGCTGGCGGCGATGATGGCGCCGCCGGAGCCGCAGCAGCCGGCGGGCGCGCTGTAGCGCCCACCGCACCCGCGGGGCCGGGGGTGGGGCTGGAACGCCGGCGTCCCGGCGCGCCGCCCCCAGCGCCGGAGGCTGTGGGATGTTGAGGCATGCGTCCCCGACGGGCCTGGTTGCTGGCACTGCTCCTCGTCTCGACGGCCTGCGGATCCGACGACTCGCCGTCGGGGTCGTCGGCCACCACCACGAGCCCGCCCGCCGCGGTGGCGACCACCGCCCCGGAGACGGGGGCACCGGCGCCGGAACCGGCGCCGGCGGGCCCGGTGCCCC
>DASZOE010000427.1:0-3941 GCA_035550945.1 Acidimicrobiales bacterium | reverse complement strand
AGGTCGGCTTGGTGGCGATCGAGGTCGGCCAGCCTGGCCGCCACGGCTGCCAGCGCGGCGTCGATCTCCGCCAGACGGGCCAGGCGGTGCCGCTCCCGGGCGACCGCGCCGAGCAGCAGGGCGGGGCGCCTCGGGCCGCGGCCGGCGGCGGCGCCCAAACGGAAGCTGCCGTCGGTGGCCACCACGACGTCGGGGCCGCCCCCGGCGGGAGCAGCACCGGCGGTGGCGACCACCGCCACCGAGGCCAGGACCGCCTCGACCACCGCGTCCGCAACTCCGCTGTCCCCGGCCCCGACCACGACCAGGCGGTCGGCCAGCGTGACCCCCGCCGCCCGTCGCACGCCGAGGCCCACGTCGACCCGGCCGTCGGCGAGGTCGACGGCGCCGTCGGGCTGGACCCAGGCGTCGAGCAGCCCGGCGCCGGTGAGCGCCGCTTCCAGCCCGTCGACGTCGGATGCTTCCACCCCGGGCGCCACGTCGACGAGCCGCCACAGGGGGGCGCCGGCCCGCCCCTCCCGAGGCGTCCGCCAGGGCGGGCCGTCGGGGTCGACCAGGCCGCCTTCGGCCCACCGGGCGCGCTCGTCAGCCAGCGCCGCGCCCTCGGCCGTGGCCGCCTCGCGCTCCGCTCCGAGGTCGCGGCGGGCGACGGCGTCCTCGGCACCGAGGTCGGCCGCCACACGACCGAGGGCGGCGGCCACCGCCGCCGGTTCGCCGGTCGCCTCGGGGAGCGCGCCCAGCACCCGGGCGGGGTCGATCGCGACGCACCCGCCCGTCCACTCGTGGACGGCGGCAGCATAGGCGTCGACTTCGGCGCCCTCCGCGGCACGGAGGGCGTCGACGGCCGTGAGGTGGGCGCTGACGGCGGCCTCGTCGTCGGCCACCTGCCGCTCCAGGAAGCCACGGGCGTCGACGGCCGACGCGTGGGCCGCGAGGGCGGCTCGCACCTCCCGCACCCGGGCCCGGCGGGCCTCGACCCAGGCGCTCACCAGCCGCTCGGCGTCGTCGGGACCCTCCATGGCGGCGGCCTCGCCGACCACGTCCTCGGCGGCCACGTCGGCGGCGACCGCCCGCAGTTCGCTCTCGGCCAGAGCCAGGTTGGCCGCCGCCGCGTCGCGTTGATGTGCCGCATCGTCGACCTCGGCGGCGGCTTCGTCCCGCGACGCGGCCAGGTCGGCGGCTGCAACCGCCATCCGCTCCGCCACCGCTCGCAGCCGCCGCGCCTGGGCGCGCAGGTCGGCGAGGGCCACCCCCTCGCGGTAGGCGTCGCTGTCCTTGATGGCGTCGACCTCCACGCCGATGGCGGCGACGCGGTCGGCCAGCGCTCCCCGCTCGGAGGCGGCGGCGGCCGACGCCGCCTCGACCTCGTCGAGCGCGGCCCGGGCCTGGCGCTCGGCCCGGGTGACGTCGTCGCGGCGGGTCTCGGCCGAGCGCACGTCGGCGGCCACCCCGACGACCACGGCCCGGGCGTACTCGCGCTGGCGGGCGGCCAGCAGACGCACCTCCGACACCTCGGCCCCGAGGGCGTCGAGCTCCGCCTTCCGCCGGTCGAGGCGCTCGAAGCCTTCGGCCACCACAGCCAGGTCGTGCTCGTCGAGCGGAGGCAGCGACTCCGAGAGCGTGGCCGAGAGCTTGGGCAGGTCGAGATGCTGTGACAGCTTCTCCTTGCGCAGGGCGAGCAGGGCGGAGATCACCGACTCGTAGCGGTCGGCCGAGAAGCCGGGGAAGAGAACCTCGCGCACGACCGCCCGGTGCTCGTCGGCCGAGCCGTGAACGCGCCCGCTGTCGCCCAGCGCCTCCACCAGTGCCCGGCGCGACAACGGCGTGCGGGTGGGGTCGAGCAGCTGCAGGTCGTGCCCGACCGCCAGCGAGGTGGTGAAGAAGTCGAGGTCGACCTTGCGGGTGGACTGCGACGCCCGCATGCGGGCGCCGACGGTGAAGACCTCGTCGCCCGAGCGGAACTCGACCCAGGCGAAGCCGGTACGGGACGCCTCGTCGGTGCCCGTCATCAGCCGGTCGTACAGGCTGCCGCGGCCCTTGGCCGCCGACGTCAGCCGGCCCGGGCTGGCGTCGGCGTCGAGGAGGAACGGCAGCAGGAGCTCGAGGGCCATCGACTTGCCCGAGCCGTTGGGGCCGCGCAGCAGCAGGCGGCCCTCGTGGAACGTGAACGTCTCGTCCCAGTAGCGCCACAGCGAGATGAGCCCGGCGCGCGTCGGGCGCCAGCGGTGGGGCGGGACGGGCAGCGCCGTGAGCACGGTGTCGCCGCCCGCGATCGTGGTCGTCATGGTCCCTCCTCGAAGAGGCTGGGTGTCGCCCCCGATACGACGGGCTCGCCCACCCGGTAGCGGGCCAGCGCCGGCCGGGCGGTGACGCTCCCGTCGGTCTCCAGGCGCACGAGGCCGAACGCGGCGAGCAGCTTGAGCGCCTCCCGTCCCAGGCGCTGGGGACCACCGTCGTCGCGCCGGCCCCGTGCCCAGGCGGGGAAGCGGGCGAAGACGGCGTCGACCTCGGCGTCGATCTGGCGGGCGTCGAGGCAGCCGAGCCGGCGGCGCCCGGCCGTGTCGGTGGGAACGAGGCGGTCGGCCAAGAGCAGGGCGAGCTGGTGGGCGTTGCCCATCGGGGCCGGGAAGTGCTGGTCGGTGGCGAGGCCGTCGGGATCGACGGCGACCAGTCCCTCGGCCCGCTCCTCCAGCTCGAATCCGGCCTCGGCCAAGCGGTCGCGCAGCCACCGGCGGCCGGCGGAGCTGGCCAGATAGTCGGCCTCGACCGGCGTGAGCTCGTCGAGGTGGACGACGGGGTCGTCGAGCAGGCGGCGGGCCAGGCGGTGGCGGGCCCAGCGAAGGCGGGCCTCGTCGCCACCGGTCGCCGGGCCGTCGGGCTCCTCGCCGTAACGGGGCTCGGCCAGCAGCCGCTGCGTCGCCTCGTCGGCGCCGAGCCCGGCCGGCAAGGCGCTCGGCGCCACGGTGGTGGCCAGCAGGTGGTGGAGTCTGGCGGTATCGGCGGTGAGGATGGCGTTTCCCCGCTCGCTGTCGGCGAAGGCGTCGACGTCGCCGGCGGTGGCCCGGAGCGCTCCCCACGCCATGAGGGCTCGCAGGGCGTCGACGAGGGCAACCCGCTCGGCGTGCCGGCTCGTGTCGAGCTCGGCGTCGGCGGTGACGGCGCCCGCGAGCAGGCCGACGGTGGTGACCGGGTGGCGGACGAGCTCGGCGCACGCCAGGCACAGCAGCTGGTAGCGGCGCCGGTCGAAGGGGGCGGCGGCGCCGCGTGAGCGCCGCAGGGGGCGGCCGGCGTCGATCGCAACGGCCCGCTTGGCCACCCGGGCATAGCCGGCGGCGACGTCGACGGTGAGAGCCCAACCGCACGCCCGCTCGAACCATTCCGTGAGCCAGACGGCGTGGCGGGCGACGAGGCGGAAGGCGTCGGGGTCGGCGTCGGCGTCGAGCAGCGGCCGGCCGAGCAGCGAGCGGATGGCCGCTGCCCGCTCCGACGCCAGGTGGTCGCCGAGCGCGGTCTCAGCCACCGGCCGCTTCCTCCCTGCCACCCGTGGCGGCGCCGTCGAGCTCGATCGACACCAGCAGGTCGGGCCCGTGGAGCACGCCGCCGTCGGTGACGAGCCTGGCCAGGCGGCCGTCCGCGGGGTCGCGCAGCACGACCTCCACCCGCCCGTCGGCCGACAGGGCCCGCCGGGATCCGGCGCTGCCGACGGGGGCATCGAGCCCGACGGCGAGCAGCGAGAGCAGCTCGGCGAACATCGCCGCGGGGAGGCAGGCGAAGGTGGAGAGGCGCACCGGACCGCCGGTAGCGAGTGACGACCGCAGCTCGTCGTGGGCGGCGAGGGCCGCGGCCTGGTCCCGTTGGCGGGAGGCCCGCACGAACGACGGGTCGGCGACCGGGCGCACGCTCCCGCGGTTGGCCAGGGTCCCCGCCGTCCGCAGGGCGGGGAC
>DASZOE010000426.1:0-1596 GCA_035550945.1 Acidimicrobiales bacterium | reverse complement strand
CAGGCCCGGCGCGTCGAGGGCCTGGTGGCGGAGCTGGTGGCCGGCGGCGCCGACGAGGCCCGGGTGCGGGAGCTCGTCGCCGAGGGCGTTCGCCTCGGGCGCGGAGGCCGGGGCTGAGGTGCACGGCGGACGCACCCCACGCCCCGGCGGAGCGACCTTCACATGACCGTCCGCGTGCCGTCAAGTCGACGACGATGGGATCGATCGGCCGATCGAGCACTTCCGGCGGGACGGAAAATCCTCTTGGGTGGGTGCCCGGAGGTGCCGATAGGACTCCCATGACGGCGAAGACGACCTTCACCAGTCGAGCCGTGACCCGCCCGGTGGAAGCCGGGAGCTCGGTGACGTGCGCGGCCTGTCGCATGCCCGTCAAGTTCACGGCGAAGACCCGCCTTTGGCAGGTCATCGCCAACGTCTACGTCGACGGCGTCTGGGATCGGGTGGAGCACTACCACGCCGATTGCTACGAGGAGGCCGGGCAGCCCTACGGCAGCGCTGCCTAGCCGTTCGGGGGCGGGCCCCGGCCCCGCCGACCACCCACCGGCCCGCTCCCAGACGCCCGGGGGCGGGGAGCCCCGAGTCCCCGAGGCGTCCCGCCCTCCGGGCTGGTCGACCAACCTGGCCCTTTGGGCCATGTAGCATTGGGCCATGGACGAGGACGGTCTCCTGAAGGTCTCCGAGGTCGGTCAGCGCACCGGCCTCACACGCAAGGCCCTCCGCCACTACGAGGCCCTGGGCCTGGTCGAGCCGGCGGTGCGCAGCCCCTCCGGGTACCGCCTGTACGACGACGAGGCCCTCCGCCGGATCGAGCTCGTGAACCGGGCCAAGATGCTGGGCCTCAGCCTGCACGAGGCCAAGGAGTTCCTCCACGTCGCCGAGGGCTGCTGCGGGGAGAACCACCCCGAGCTGGCCGCCCTGGTCGAGCGCAAGCTGATCGAGACCGACGAGCGCCTGACCGAGCTCCGCAACCTCCGGCGCACGCTCGACGCCGTGCTCGACCGCCTGGCCCAGTCCGAGGGGCAGCACCGGTGCGAGGAGAGCCTCTGCACCTGCAACGCCCCCCTCACCATCGGCCGCAAGGGCGCCGACGGCACGGTTTCCGCCGGCTCCACCTGCTGCTGAGCCCGGGTTCGCTCTAGACGGCCCGCATCCGCACCGGGTGCCGGGGCGTCCCGCCCGGCCGGGCCCGGTACGCGGGCACCCCCACGGCCGTCACCAGGAGCGGCGCCAGGTCGGTGACGAAGAACCGGCTGACCTCGTGGTCGTAGTAGGTCAGGCCGGTCGCGCCGAGGCGCAGGGCGGCGGCGGCGAGGTGCAGGCGCCCCTCGACGACCCCGGCCTCCAGGAGGGCGGCCCGGTACCCCCGGTCGCCCAGGACCCGGACCACGGCGTCCAGGTCCGCCGAGTGGAACACGGTGAGGGCGCCGTCCCCGCCCAGGCGCTGGTCGAGGCACAGGTGGCGGCCCACGGCCCGCACGTCGCCGACGCCGACATCGCCCCCGAAGCGCGCAGGTCGGGCCTGGGGCCCGAACGGCGCTGGCGAGCCGGGCGTGGTCGGGGGCTCGAGCTCGCCCCCGAAGCGCGCAGGTCGGGCCT
>DASZOE010000425.1:0-3367 GCA_035550945.1 Acidimicrobiales bacterium | reverse complement strand
CCTCGGCCAGGTCCTCGTCGGACCTCCAGTGGCGGGACTCCAGAAGGGGCAGGATGCCCGAGCCGTAGGCGCCGGGCTTGGCCCCGAAGACGCGGGGGTCGTCGCCGAAGCCGGCCAGCCGGCAGGCGTCGTCGAGGAGCTGGACGAGGTTGGGGAAGGCGTCCCGGAAGAAGCCGGAGATCCGTAGGACGACGTCGACCCGAGGGCGGCCCAGCTCCTCCTCGGGGATCAGCTCGACCCCGGTGACGCGGCCCGACTCCTCGGCCCAGACCGGGCGCACGCCGAGGAGGGCCAGGGCGGTGGCCACGTCGTCGCCCGACGTGCGCATGGCGGCCGTGCCCCACACCACCAGGCCGACCGACTCGGGCGGGCGGCCGGTCTCGGCCACGTGCCGCTCGACCAGGCCCTCGGCCAGCCGGCAGCCCACCTCCCAGGCCAGCGGTGAGGGCAGCGACTTGGGGTCGACGGAGAAGAAGTTGCGCCCCGTCGGCAGCACGTGGGCCATCCCCCGGCTCGGAGCCCCGCTGGGGCCGGCGGGGACGTAGCCGCCGGCGAGGGCGGCCAGGGTGTTGCCCACCTCGTCGGTGGTGGCGGCCAGGGCCGGCACCAGGTGGTCGGCCACCCAGGCCAGGGTGGGGTCGTCGCCGTCGTAGCGCCAGCCGCCCTCCTGGAGGGCGGCCAGGCGGCGCCGGCACTCGGCCTCCACGGCGTCGATCCCGGCCCGGTCGTCGCCCTCGCCCAGCTCGGCGGCCACCGTGGCCCGCAGCGAAGGCACCGCCACCGCGCTCGGCGACGCAGGCGGGCCCTGCGGCAGCCGGGTCAGGGCCAGGACCAGGTCGAGCTCGGCCTCGCCCTGGGGCGGGCGGCCGAGGACGTGGAGGCCGCCGCGGATCTGGGCGTCCTTGAGCTCGCACAGATAGCCGTCGACGTGGAGGACGAGGTCGTCGAAGGCGTCGCCCTCGGGAGCCTCGCCCACGCCCAGGTCGCGGTGCATCTCGGCCGCCACCAGGAGGTCCCAGACCCGGGCCCGGATCGCCGGGAGCTTGGCCGGGTCGAGGGCGGCGACGCGGGCGTACTCGTCGAGCAGGGCCTCGAGGCGGGCGAGGTCGTCGTAGGTGTCGGCCCGGGTGAGGGGCGGGACCAGGTGGTCGACGACGACGGCATGGGCCCGGCGCTTGGCCTGCGTGCCCTCCCCGGGGTCGTTGACGACGAAGGGGTAGACGAGAGGGAGGTCGCCGAGGGCGGCGTCGGGGGCGCAGGCGGCCGAGAGGCCCACGCCCTTGCCCGGGAGCCACTCCAACGTGCCGTGCTTGCCGACGTGCACGATCGCGTCCGCGCCCCAGCCCACCTCGAGCCAGCGGTAGAAGGCGAGGTAGTGGTGGGTCGGCGGGAGGTCGGGCGAGTGGTAGACGGCGATGGGGTTCTCGCCGAACCCGCGGGGCGGCTGCACGGTCACCAGCACGCCGCCCAGATCGATGCCCGGGAAGACGAGGTCGTCGCCGTCGGTGTACACCGAGCCGGGCGGCGGGCCCCACGCCTCGGTGACGGCGGCCCGGAGGTCGGCGGGCAGGCCGGCGAACCACTCGGTGTGGTCCACGCCGGGCCACCGGCCCGCCGCCCCCTCCACCTGGGCGGGCGAGAGGGCCTCCCGGTCGTAGGTGAGGGCGGCAGCCAGCTCGGCCATCAGCGTGTCGCCGTCGGGCGGGACCCTGTCGACGCGGTAGCCGGCCGCGGCCAGGGCGTGGAGCAGGTCGATCACCGACGCCGGCGTGTCGAGGCCCACGGCGTTGCCCAGGCGACTGCGCTTGGTGGGGTAGGCGGAGAGGACGAGGGCGACCCGCTTCTCGGCGTTGGGCCGCTGCCGGAGGGCGGCCAGGCGCAGGGCCAGGCCCCCCACCCGACCGACCCGGTCCGGCGCGGTGCGGTAGGCGACGACCGGGGCGCCCAGCTCGTCGCCGTCGTCGACCACCTCCTTGAACGAGAACGGGGGCCCGACGATGCGGCCGTCGAACTCGGGGATGGCGACGCTCATGGCCACGTCGAGGGGCCCGAGCCCGGCCGGGCTCGCCTCCCACGCCGCCCGAGACGAGGTGGCCGCCACCGCCTGGAGGACGGGGACTCCCAGCGCGGCCAGGGCCGAGGCGTCCCAGTCGGCGGCGCGAGCGGAGCCCATGGCCAGGACGGTGGTGACGACCACGTCGACGCCCCGCTCGGCGAGGAGCTCCAGGGCGGGCACCCGCCCGTCGAGCCCGGGGCGCAGCGAGTAGCACCACACCGGCACCGCCACCGCGCCCCTCGCCTCGACGGCGGCGGCCAGGTCCTCGACGAACGACGTGTTCCCGGAGAGGAGGTGGGCCCGGTAGAACACGATGCCGATCACGGGGCGGCCCCCGGCGCCGCGCTCGTTCCCCCTCTCGCCGAGGACTCCATGGGCGGGGACGTCCACGGGGGGGTCGAACCCGAAGCCGCCCATGAGCACGGTGTCGGCCACGAACCGGAGCAGGTGCTCGGTGTTGGCCAGGCCGCCGTAGGCCAGGTAGGCGAAGGCCTGGGTGACGGTGGCCGCGGGCACCGTGGAGAGGGCGGTCAGCTCGGCGTCCGGCGCGGCCTCGCCCCCGAAGGCGAGGAGGGGTATGCCCGCCGCCCGGCACCGGGACCGCAGGTCGTCGAAGGGCCCCTCCCACGACCGCCGCCCTCCGAGGAGGCGGACGAGCACGACCTCGACGCCGTCGAGGGGGGGCGCCGCCGCCAGGGAGGTCGGGTTGGCCGCCCGGACACGGGGGAAGCCCTCGGGCAGCCCCTCGAGCACCGACCGCAGGGCGAGGATCTCCGTGTCGGCGTTGCTCAGCACCAGGATCAACGGGCACCCTCCTTGATCAGGGCGTCGAGGGCGGCCATGTCGAGGTTGGCGTCCACCAGGTCGGCCAGGCAGTCGATCTGGCGCTCCCGGGCGGCGGCGAAGGACCGGCCCACGGGCACGAACTCCTTGCCCCGCCTGCGGGCGACGTCGGCCAGGAACGCGGTACGGAAGCCGTCCTCCTCGAAGAGCCCGTGGAGGCTGGTGCCGAACGCGGCGCCGACGCCCCGGGCGTCCGCCTCGGGGTCGACCGCGCCCTCGTTCTCCACGCCGTAGGCGTCGTCGAGCCGGAGCCAGGGAAGGGCCCCGGGCCCCCGGGTCACCCGGCCGTGGTGGATCTCGTAGCCGCTGACCCGCTTTTGGAGCCCTCGCCCCCGGCGCTGGCGGGTGAGCTTGGTGCCCCGGAACACGGTGACGGCGTCGAGCCAGCCCAGGCCCGACACCCGTCCCCGCCCCGACTCCACCCCGTCGACGATGAGCTCCCCGAGCATCTGGTACCCGCCGCAGATC
>DASZOE010000424.1:0-4242 GCA_035550945.1 Acidimicrobiales bacterium | reverse complement strand
CGCCGCGGCGTCGGGCTTCGCCCGGGCGCCCTGGGACGCCATTCGCGACGAGGAGCTGGCCCTGGCCGACGTCGGCCTGTCCGTCCGCTGCCTCCAGCGCGACGACGGCGCCCTCCCCGCCTCCTCGGCCGAGCCCGGGCTCATCGCCACCGTGGGCAAGGCCTATTGAAGCCCTCTGAGGTGGGCGAGCAGCAGGCGGTTGAGGTCGGCGGCGGCCTCCTCGGGAACCCAGTGGCCCACCTCCTCGAGCACCTCGAAGCGGTACGGGCCCTCGACGTAGCGCCCGCAGGCCTCGGCCGCCTCACGGCCGATGGCGGGGGCGTCGGTGCTCCACACGAACAGGGTCGGGGCGGTGACGGGGCCCATCTCCAGGGTCCACTGGGTGCCGAGGGCGCGGTACCAGTTGAGGGCCGCGGTCAGCGCCCCCGGGTCCCGCAGGCGGGCGACGTAGCGCTCCATGGCGGCGCGGTCCGTGTAGCCGGTGTTGGAGAAGAGGGCGCGCAGGCCCGCGCCCTCGTCGGCCAGCAGCAGTTTCTCGGAGAGGCCCTCGAGCCGGAAGAAGGCGATGTAGGCGGAGCGCGCCGGCTGGTCGCCCGAGCCCGACGCCATCGCCTCCACCACGGCGAAGGGATGGGGCACCGAGACGGCGGTGAGGCTGCGGACGCGGTCGGGGAAGCGCCCGGCCAGGCGCCACGCCACCAACGCCCCCCAGTCGTGGCCCACCACGTGCACCCGGTGGCCGCCCAACCAGTCGGCGACGGCGACCACGTCGGCCACCAGGTGGTCGGGCAGGTAGTGCTCGACGCCCTGGGGCCGGGCCCGGGGCGAGTAGCCCCTCTGGTCGGGCGCCACCGCCCGGTAGCCGGCCTCGCCCAGAGCCTCCAGCTGGGCCCGCCACTCCTCCGCCGCCTGGGGGAACCCGTGGAGCAGCAGCACCAGCTCGCCGTCGGCCGGCCCGGCGGCGAGGGCGTCGAAGACGAGCTCGCCGACCGGCACCTCGATGCGGCCGCCTGCGTGGCCGAACGCAGTGGACGTCACACGTTGAGCAGCTGGCGCCAGTCGGAGAGGCGTTCGGCGACCTTGGCGGGCGTGAGCTTGAGCGTCTCGTCGGGGACGAGGTCGGTGACGGCCCGCTGGTCCCAGTAGTGGTGGGCGGCCCCCCCGAACAGGCGCCGGCGGAACTCCACAAGGTCGTCGGGCGCCCCGCCGAGGAACCCCCAGAGGCGCAGCGCCATCTCCAGGTCGACGGCGACGGGGGCCCGCCCGAACAGCGCCGCCCGCCGCAGCGCCACCCCCACGCAGCCGGCAATGGCGTCCTCGGCGTGCTCGCCCTCGCCGAGCTCGACCCGGTCGGTGAAGCGCTCGGCCAGCTTGAGGAGGTAGCCCTGGTCGGGACCGGGTCGGCCCAGCTTGGGCCCCACGGGCTGGCCCCGCTGGAGATCGGCGGGGCGGTCGGCCATCCAGCGCCGGGGCGGTGGGAGACGGGACGACTCCCGCGGCTGCTCGGACAGGGGCACGGGGACGTACTCGGGCGCGGCCATCAGCCGTCCTCTCTCTCTTCTCCGTCATCGATGGCGGCCGGGGACTTCTCCCGGTGGAGGAGCCCGTACACGATCGAGTCGGACAGAGCCTGCCACGAAGCCTCGATGATGTTCTCGGAGACCCCGATGGTCGACCACGTGGTCTCGCCGTCGGTGGAGTCGATGAGGACCCGGGTGACGGCGGCCGTGCCCTTGGCGGTGTCGAGGACCCGCACCTTGTAGTCGGTGAGGTGGACCGAGGCGAGGGCGGGGTGGGCCCGCCCGATCGCGGTGCGCAGGGCCCGGTCGAGGGCGTGGACGGGCCCGTTGCCCTCGGCCGTGGAGATGACCCGCTCGTCGCCGCAATGGAGCTTGATGGTGGCCTCGGTGACGAAGTCGCCGTTCTCCCGCTGCTCGACGATGACCCGGAAGGACTCGAGGCGGAAGTACGTGTGGGCCCAGCCGTTGGCCTGGCGCATGAGCAGCTCGAGGGAGCCGTCGGCCACCTCGAAGTGGTACCCGCGGTGCTCGAGCTCCTTGAGGCGCTCGAGGATGCCCGCCAGCGACGTCGACTCCAGGTCGAGGCCGAGCTCGTCGGCCTTGAGCTGGATGGTGGACCGTCCCGAGAGCTCGCTGACCACGAAGCGGGTGCCGTTCCCCACCGTGTCGGGCGGCGCGTGCTCGTAGAGGTCGCGGCCCCGGGCGATGGCCGACGTGTGCAGGCCGGCCTTGTGGGCGAAGGCGGAGTGGCCGACGTACGGCTGCTGCGGGTTCGGGGCGATGTTCACCAGCTCGGCGATGTGGTGGGAGACGGGGGTGAGGAGCTCGAGGCGTTCGCGGGCGATGGTCTCCACGCCCATCTTGAGGCTGAGGTCGGGTATGGCCGCACAGAGGTCGGCGTTCCCGGTGCGCTCGCCGTACCCGTTGATGCAGCCCTGGACCTGGGTGGCGCCGTAGCGCACGCCGGTGAGGGTGTTGGCCACCGCGCACCCCCCGTCGTTGTGGAAGTGGACGCCGAGCTGGGCCGAGGTCCGCGACCCCACCTCCGACAGCACCTGCTCGACCTCGTGGGGCAGGGTGCCGCCGTTGGTGTCGCACAGGACGAGCGCCTCCGCGCCGGCCTCCTCGGCCGCGGCCAGCACCCGGAGGCTGAACTCGGGGTTGCGCTTGTAGCCGTCGAAGAAGTGCTCGGCGTCGAAGAACACCCGCAGGCCGGTGTTGCGCAGGAACTCGACGGAGTCGAAGGCCATGGCGACGGCCTCGTCGAGGTCGGTGCGGAGGGCCTCCAGCACGTGGCGGTCCCACGACTTGGCCACGATGCAGACGGCCGAAGTGTTGGCCTTGACCAGGTGGCGCAGGGTCTCGTCGGAGTCGGCCTTGGCCCTCGGGCGCCGCGTCGACCCGAAGGCCACCAGGGTGGCGGTGTGCAGGCTGAGCTCGGTGGGCGCCCGCTGGAAGAACTCGTCGTCCTTGGGGTTGGCACCCGGCCATCCGCCCTCGATGTAGGCCACCCCCAGGTGGTCGAGCTGGGTCGCCACCCGTAGCTTGTCGTCGACGGTGAGCGACAGGCCCTCCTGCTGGCTGCCGTCGCGCAGGGTGGTGTCGTAGATGTCGACCGCGTCGGGCAGGCTGGGCAGGGCGCCGTGCACGCCCACGTGGCGGTGGCCGGGCAGCGAACGTTCAGGCGCTGACATGGTCGAGCCAGTCCTTGTAGCGGTCGACCTCGCCCCGGACAGAGGCGAAGTACATCTCCTGGATGGCCTTGGTGATCGGCCCCGGGTCGCCGATCTCACGGTCGTCGACCGAGCGGATGGGCACCACCTCGGCCGCGGTGCCGGTGAGGAACGCCTCCTCGGCCAGGTAGAGGTCGGTGCGGAGGATGTTGGCCTCGGCCACCTCGTAGCCGAGGTCGCGGGCGATGGTGTTGACGGAGTCCTGGGTGATGCCCTCCAGGGCCCCGGCCGACACAGGGGGCGTCAGCAGACGGCCGTTCTTGACCACGAACAGGTTCTCGCCCGTGCACTCGCTGACGTAGCCCTGCGGGGAGAGGAGAATCGCCTCGTCGTAGCCCGCCTTCAGGGCCTCGACCTTGGCCATCGACGAGTTGGCGTACATGCCGGTGGCCTTGGCCGCCACCGGCACCGCGTTGGGGCTGTGGCGCGTCCACGTCGAGATCTTCATGCGCACGCCCTTGCGCAGCCCTTCGTCACCGAGGTAGGTGCCCCACGGCCACACCGCGATGGAGACGTTCACGGGGCAGGGCAGCGGGTTGAGCCCCATCTCGCCGTACCCGAGGTAGACGATGGGCCGGATGTAGCAGGCGTCGAGGCCGTTGGCCCGGATCGTGTCCTTCACCGCCTGCACGAGCTGCTCGGGGGTGAAGGGGATGTCGATCAGGTACACCTTGGCGCTGTTGAAGAGTCGCTGGATGTGGTCGGTGAGCCGGAACACGGCCGGGCCGCGCGAGGTGGCGTAGGCCCGGATGCCCTCGAAGACGCCGCTCCCGTAGTGCAGCGAGTGGGTCAGGATGTGGATGCGCGCCTCGTCCCACGGGACGAGCTCACCGTCCATCCAGATCGTGTCGACCTTCTGCAGTGGCATCTGCTCAGACCCTTTCTGCTGCGGCCCAGTTGGCAAGGGCACTGTCGGCGATGAGATCGCCGATCTCGGCGGTGGTGGCGCCCGGGGGCGGCGTGGTGGCGGTGGCCTCGTCGACCACCGC
>DASZOE010000423.1:0-9426 GCA_035550945.1 Acidimicrobiales bacterium | reverse complement strand
CTACGCGATCGCCGTCCTGGGCGCGGTGCCCCCCCAGCTCCAGGCCTTGTGGGAGCCCGGCTTCGTCGCCGCCTCGAGCGCCGGGCGCCGGGCCCGGTGGGCAGCCACCCGGGCGGCCCTGTCGTCGTCGCCGACGACGGCCGTCGCCAGCACGGTCACCGGGCCGCCGCCGGCCAGGTCGGCCGCGAGCCTCTCCCCCACCGCCGACTTGCCCGAGCGGGCGCCACCGAGGACGAGGGCGATCACCGGCCCTCGATCGCGTTCGGGCCACGCAGGGCGGCCACTGCGTTCGGGCCACGCAGGCCGGACACTGCGTTCGGGCCACGCAGGCCGGCGGAGATGGCGGCGTGCACGGCCCGGGCCAGGCGGGAGCCCCAGATGGAGCGGGGACCGCCGAAGGCGTTCCGCCGGGCGTCCTCCGGGCAGGCCACGCAGACGGCGTCGGTGGCGGTGCCCGTGGCCTCCACCCCCGCGTCCCAAAGGGCCTGGGCCTTGGCCTCGGTGGCGGTGGCCACGGCGTTGACGAGGGCGGCGTCCGAGAGCCGCTCCGGCAGCACGACCACCACGTTCACCGTGCCGATCAGGCTGCGGGCAGACGGGTCGTCGGGAGCGGCCGCCCAGATCGGGTGCACGAGGCCGACGGTGGCGGCCACCTCGACGCCCCCGTCCACCGCGCTCCGGACCTGGCGGACGTCGGCCGCGGTCAGCATCCCGACCCCCCGGCCGGGGAGACCGAGGGACACGGCCAGCTTGGCCAGGTGATGGTCGGGGTCGCGCCGGCCGTAGGACGCCGGCACCTGGGCGTTCATGATCCAGCGCCGGGGCCCGATGCCGCCGCCGTGGGGCGCGGTGGCGACCATGCGCATCGGTCCCGCGGCCCGCCACACCAGGACCGGATAGGCACTCCCGCCCTCCCGGCGGGAGCGCACTCGCATCTCCACGACGTCCACGCGTCCTTTCCGTGCTCCGAGCTCCTAGCGAGGCGACGGGCGTCGGCTCGCAGCCGGGCAGGCAGGTCTCCTGGCTCCCGGATCGCCGCTCCCCCCGGCCTTCCCGCCCTTTCGGGCCGTGGCCACCGCGTGGGGCTCGCTCCCCGGTGACAGTTGCGGGACAGCCCCGGATTCGCACCGGGTTCCCTGCGCTGCGGGGCCGACAGTAGCCTGCGTCGGATGAGTCGCGCCGACTCGATCGTGCTGGTCAACACCGGTCACGGGAAGGGCAAGTCGTCGGCCGCCTTCGGCGTGATGGGCCGGGCCTGGGCCCGGGGCTGGCGGGTCGGCGTCGTCCAGTTCGTGAAGAGCGGGAAATGGAAGACGGGCGAGCGCAAGCTCGCCGACCATCTCGGCATCGAGTGGCACACCCTCGGCGACGGCTTCACATGGGAGTCCACCGACCTGGCCGCGCCCGCGGCCAAGGGCCGCCACGCCTGGGAGGTGGCGCGCCAGAAGCTGGCGTCGGGCGACTACGACCTGCTGGTCCTCGACTAGCTCACCTACGCGGTGAAGTACGGCTGGGTACCGGTGGCCGAGGTGGTCGACGGCCTGGGCAACCGGTCGCCCCGCACCAACGTCGTGCTCACCGGCCGGGACGCGCCTCCCGAGCTGGTGGAGGTGGCCGACACGGTCACCGAGATGCGCAAGATCAAGCACGCCTACGACCAGGGCATCAAGGCCAAGAAGGGCATCGAGTATTAGCGCCGCACTCGGCGCCGGTCACTCCGCCCTGAGCACGAGTGCGGGCGGGGTCCGGGCCGCCCTGCGGGCGGGGACGGCGGCGACCGCGTTGGCGAGCAGCAGCGCTGCGAACCCGATGATGGCCAGTCCGGGAACGGGGATGACCGGCCGGTCGACAACGCCCACGCCGCGGGCCACGAGCGCCCATCCCCAGCGTCCCCCGGCGACGCCCAGGGGCAGGCCGACGGAGAGGCCGCGAGCGCCAGCAGAGTGGCCTGCCACACGACCGTCGCCGAGACCTGGAGCCGCTGGAAGCCCAGGACCTTGAGGACGGCCAGGTCGCGTCGCCGGGCGCGCAGCGTGGTCACGAGCGTGTGGCCCACAGCCAACACGGCGAGAAGGGCGAGGAAGGCGGCAAGGGCGCGAGGGAGGGCTTCGACCCGATCGAGGTTGGTGACGCCGGTCGGCGGCCGGTTGACGAAGACAGAGCCGACCTGGGGTGAGGTCGGTGCCTTCGGGGCCGACCAGGGGATGACGATGCGGCCGACGGACCTCCCGACCCTGGCGCCGTTCCTGGCCATTCGACCAGATCCGGCCGCGGGCGCAAATGGTGGAGCCAGGAGCGGATGGGGGTGCTACCCCCCCGGGGCCGGCGCTAGGGACCGCCGGCCTCGGCCAGGAGGCGCTCCAGGTCGGCGGCCCGCACACCGCCGGTGATCTTGGCGACCACGTAGCCGTCCGGGCTGACCAGGAACGACTCGGGGATGCCCCGGACGCCGAAATCGAGGGCGATGCGCCCGTCGGAGTCGGTGAGCATGGGCCAGTCGCCCCCGTGCTCGGCCCGGTAGTCCCTGACCGCCGACGCGCTGTCGCTGTAGACGACGGCGAACACGGACGCGTCGCCGGACTCCCGGTGGGATTCGGCGAACCGGACCAGCTCGGGGTGCTCGGTGCGGCAGGGCACGCACCACGTGGCGAAGAAGTTGACGACGACCCACCGGCCCTGCAGGTCCGCCAGGCTGGCCCGGGACCCGTCGATGGTGGTGCCCGCCGCCGCCGGTGCGGGCTTCCCCACGAGCGGGGACTCGACGGCCCGGCTCTGGGCCGACGGCCGGGTGGCGAGCACGGCGATGAGCATGGCGACGGGGAGGGCCACGGCCACCGCGATCCACAGCGCCCTGCGGGTGCGACGGAGGGCGAGCACGGATCGGGGGACGGCGGGCGCCTCGGTCGGCACTCCCTCGTCGTGGGCGCCCAGCGTGGTCTGCTCCTGCTCGGTCGTCCGCGGGGCCTCGGCGGTGGGCGGGTCGGCGGTGGTGGCGGGCGCGGTGCCGTCGGCGGAGTCCGAGCTCATGACACGGCAGCGTATGCGTCGCTCAGGCCGCCAGGAGGCCGGTCGCGTACATGACGGCCACCCCCACCGCGAAGCCTCCGGCCACCGGACCGTCGAGGCCGCCGTCGGCCCCCAGGGCCCGGCCGACGGCCCACAGCACGGAGGCGATGGCCCCGGCGGCGACGCCGAAGGCCAGGGCCGCCCCGGCGGGCGTCACCGCGAACGCGCCCACCCACGCGCCGAGCACGGCGGGGCCCCCGGCGACCAGCGCCAGGGCCACGAGGTGGCGGGCCACCGGCGACGCCGTGGTCCCCAGAGGAGAGGCGATGGCCAGCCCCTCGGTGGTGTTGTGGGCGGCGAAGCCCACGAGCAGCGCCGTACCCAATGCCACCTCGCCGGTGGCCACCGCCGAGGCCACCGCAAGGCCCTCGCCCAGGTTGTGGAGTCCGATGCCGAGAGCGATCAGGTAAGCCAGGCCCAGGGCCCCCGGCCCCGCTTCCCCGGCCCTCGCCGAAAGGGCGTGGCTCAACCAGGCGATGGCCGCGACCACGACGAGCAGCCCCCCGGCGAACAGCTCGACGCCGAGCAGGCGGGCCGGCGCCTCCCCGGCCTGCTCGAGCCCCTCCCGGGTCGTCTCGGCCAGGAGGAAGGCGAGGAGGCCGAGGGTGAAGGCGAGGAAGAAGCGCAGCCATCCCCGGCGGGCCCGGCGGAGGGCAGGCAGCCACAGCAGCCCCAGGGCCACGGGGACGACACCGATGGCCACGCCGGCCAGCGCGTAGTCGCCGAGGGCCGACGTCCCCAGGTCGGGCGTCAGGGTGGCGGCTTCGATCTCGTGCTCGACGAGGACGCCCGTCGCCGTCAGCAGGGCGATCCGCAGAGGCAGGCCCTCCTCCCACGGGTAGGGAATGATCACGGTCCCCGTGTCGAGGCGACCGAGGGTGCGGGGCTCGGCCGTGTGCTGCCAGAAGGCGTCGTCGACCGTCACCTGGGCGAGGGTCACGTCGGCGGTGCCGTCGTTGCGCACCTGGAGGCGGATCACCCCCGGGTCGAGGACCGTCCGCTCGACGGCCACCGCGTCCAGGGGAGCGGCCCGCTGCAGGCGGGACAGGGGGTCGGCCCTGACCAGGATCAGCAGGAGAACGGCGGCGGCCACGAGGGGCCCGGCCACGATCGCCCACAGCGGGACGGCGCGCCGCCGGGCCGGGGCCGGCCGGTCGGGCCCCGTCTCCGCACCGGTGCGGCTGGTGACGCTCACGTCACCTCGAAGAACGACATCCAGCCCAGCTCCACGAACTCGGTCTGGTGGGCGTGGAACATGAACCGGCCGGGCGCCCGGTAGGTGAACTCGAGCATGTGGCGCTCGGCCTGGCCCATGGTGACGGTGTCGGTCAGCTCCGAGGGCGTCAGGGCGGTACCCGTCCGGTAGAGCTGGAAGAAGTTGGCGTGGAGGTGAAGGGAGTTGACCGGGTCGAACTCGGTGACGTTGACGAGGTGCAGGCGTTGCAGCTCTCCGGCCCGGAGCCGGATCGGGCGGTCGACGTAGGCGAAGGCAACGGTGTTGGCCGCGTAGACCTCGTTGCTGCCGTCGAAGTCGGTGTCGAAGCCGTTGAGCACCATCACCATCTCGTGGGCCGGCGGGCGGCCCCCGGGCGGGTCGACGACGAAGGCGCCGTACAGGCCCCGGTGGATGTGCGACTTCAGGGGCGACGAGTGGCAGTGGTACAGGTGGGTGCCGAAGGGCTCGGCCACGAAGTCGTAGACGAACGTCTCGCCGGGCTGGGCCTCGCCGGCGCCGGGAACGCCGTCCATCTCCGCGGGGTGGATGCCGTGGAAGTGCATGGTGTGGGGATGGGGGCTGCCGTTGCGGAAGGTGATCCGCACCCGATCCCCCTCGGTGGCCCGGATCGTGGGCCCGGGCACCCGGCCGTTGTAGGTCCACGCCTCGAAGAACACGCCGGGCGCGACCTCGATGCGCCGCGGGAAGGCGACGATCTCGTACTCCCGCACCGTGCGGCCGGCGGCGTCGCGCGAGACCGCGCCGCCGTCGAAGTCGGTGAGGATGGCGCTGGGGTCGAAGCCGTTGCGGGCGTGGTCGACGGTGCCCACCGTGCCCAGCCCGCCGTGGTCCATGGCCCCGTGTACGGGCGTGCCTCCGTCGTGATCGGGGCCCGCCGTCTCCGCCCCGCCGGCCACGACACCGCGCCCCAGGACGGCAGCGCCGCCGGCCCCCCCCGCCATCCCGAGGCGGGTGAGGAAGCGCCGGCGCCCGGGCTCGGCCAGCTCCCGCCGGTCCCTCACCGGTCGAGCACCGAGACGAAGATGGCGGACACCAGCTCGGCGCCGAGGGCGGGGCGGCGGCTGCCGACCCGCACCCACAGCGGGCCGCCGAAGGGGTCGTGGTCGGCCACCGTCACCTCCGCGCCGGGGACGACCCGCAGGCGGGCCAGGTGGCGGAGGACGGCGGCGTCCTGGTCGGACACCCGCTCGACCCGAACCCGCGCGCCGATGGGCACGCCCGCCAGGGGCTCGTCCGGGACCTCCCGGTGCCGGCCCCGCTTGGGGGGGATGGGGTCGCCGTGGGGATCGCGGGACGGGTGGCCGAGGGCCCGGTCCATGGCGTCCACGACCCGCTCGCTCACGCTGTGCTCGAGGATCTCCGCCTCGTCGTGGATCTCGTCCCAACGAAGGCCCAGGGCGTCGTGCAGATAGCTCTCGACCAGCCGGTGACGCCGGACGACGGCCAGGGCCGCGGCCTCACCCTCCTCGGTGAGCCGCACCTCCCGGTAGGGGGCGTGGCGGGCCAGCCCATCGGCGACCAGCTTCTTGACCATGGCCGACACCGACGGGGCGGCCACGCCCAGGCGGGCGGCGATGCGGGAAGTGGTCACCTCCTGGCCGTAGGACTGCAGGACGTAGACCGCCTTGAGGTAGTCCTGGACGGATTCTGTCGCCATGGCTCCGACGAAAGTTAGTCCTGCCTAACCCGGTGGGCCAGCCGAGCGGGCACGGTCGGGCGCGAAGATGCCGCCGTGCCCGCCCTCGGCCCTCGCCTGATCGTCGCCGGCACCCACTCGGGCGTCGGCAAGACCACGGTCGCCACCGGCCTGATGGCCGCCCTGCGGCGGCGGGGCCTGGTCGTGGCCCCCGCCAAGGTTGGCCCCGACTTCATCGACCCGGGATACCACGCTCTGGCTACGGGCCGTCCCGGCCGCAACCTCGACCCGTGGATCTGCGGTGAGAAGACCGTCGCCGCCCTGGCCGGGCGGGCGGCCGCGAACGCCGACGTGCTCGTCGTCGAGGGCGTCATGGGCCTCTTCGACGGGGCCGCCGACCCCCGGGGACCGATCACTGCGCTCGGGCCACGCAGGCCGGTCGCCAGCACCGCGTCGGTGGCCTCCCTCCTCGGGGCGCCGGTCGTGCTCGTCGTCGACGCCTCCGCCCTCAGCGGCTCGGTCGCCGCTCTCGTCCACGGCTACGCCTCGTGGGACCCCGCCCTCGCGTTGGCCGGCGTCGTCCTCAACCGGGTGGGCAGCGACTCCCACGAGGCCATGCTCCGGGCCGCCCTCGCCCCTCTCGGCCTCCCGGTCCTCGGCGTGCTGCGGCGGGACGACGGCCTGCGCTGGCGCGACCGACACCTGGGCCTGGTGCCCGTGGCGGAGGACGAGGCCGGGCTGCGGCGCTCCGTCGACGCCCTGGCCGGGACGGTCGCCCGGCGCTGCGACCTCGACGCCCTCCTGGCCGTGGCCCGGTCCGCCCCCCGCCGGGCGGTCCCCCGGGCAGGGGAGGCCCGACCCTCAGGCCGGGCGCGGGTCGCGGTCCTCGGCGGGCGGTCGTTCAGCTTCTCGTACCCGGACAACCTCGAGCTCCTGGAGCAGGCCGGGGCCGAGATCGTCCCCTTCGACCCCGAGATCGACGACCGCCTCCCCCCGGCCGTCGACGCCCTCTACGCGGGCGGTGGCTTCCCCGAGGTCTTCGCCGCCCGGCTGGCCGCCAACCGGCCGCTGCTCGACGACGTGGGCCGGCGGGTGGCCGGCGGCCTGGTCACGTGGGCGGAGTGCGGCGGGCTGCTGTGGCTGGCCCGCTCCCTCGACGGCCACCGCATGGCCGGGGCCGTGCCCGCCGACACCCGCATGACCGATCGCCTCACCCTCGGCTACCGGCGGTCCCGGCCCCTCGTCGACACCCCGCTCGCCGCCGCCGGGACCGAGCTGCGGGGCCACGAGTTCCATTACTCGACGTGCGAGCCCGGCGGTGACGCCCTCGAGTGGCGGGGCCGGGAGGGCGGCGGCCGCAGCGGCTTCGCCTCCCCCACCCTCATGGCGTCCTATCTCCACCTCCACCTGGCCGCCGACCCGGGCCTGGCCGAGCGCTTCGTGGGCACCGCCGCCGCCGGCGTCAGGGGCTGAGCCCCGCCGCCCGGCGGACCTGGCCGGCGGCCCTCCGCCCCGAGCGCACCGCTCCCTCCATGTGGCCGCCGCCCCGGCCCTCGGTCTCGGCGCCGGCCCACACCAGGCGCCCGTCCCAGAGAGGCTCGGCGAAGGACGGGTGGCCGTAGTCGAGGAGGTCGTCCCAGAAGGGCCTGGGCTGCTCCCTGGTGTAGGGGTCGTTCGACCAGTCCCGCTCGACGTACTGCACGGGGTCGGCGGCCTCGGGCCCGAAGAGCCGGCCCAGGTGGGCCAGCACCAGGGGGGTGCGCTCGGCCGGCTCCATGATCCGCCACTCGTCGGCGCCGGCCACGAAGGCCCACAGGGCGGCCACCGTCCCGTCGTCGGTGCTGGCGTCGTAGACCTCCCGCACCGGGCCCACGTGGCTGTAGGCGTAGCCGGACCGCCCCGCCGCCCGCCAGAAGGGCGACCCGTAAGTGGCGACGACCTTCAGGGCATAGGCCATCCACGTGGCCGTGGCCTCCATGACCGCGACCAGGTCACCGGGAAGGGCGGGGCTGAGCTCGATGCCCTGCAGCACGAGCCGGGGCGGCACGGTCACGACCGCGAACGAGGCCGGCCGGGTCGACTCCGTCCCTTTGGGGTCGAGCACGGTCGCCGCCACCCCCTCCCCGTCCCGGGCCAGGGCCTGCACGTCGTGGCCGAGGAGCAGGGCGCCCGGCGGCAGGCGCCAGGCCAGGCGCTCGCAGAGCTGGGCGGTGCCGCCCACGAAACGCAGCTCGGCGGCGGGCGGGCGCGGGACCTCCACCGGCTGCGGTCGCCCTTCGACTTCCTCCACCAGCCCCGACCCGTCGGCGAACTGGGGGAAGGAGAGGAGGCCCAGCTCGGCGCCCAGAGCCGCCACCGCGGGGTGGTCCGACCAGTGCCACGTGGCGCCCAGGTCGAGCCAGCCCCCCGCCGACCCCTCGGCGGGGACGGTCATGATGC
The DNA here is from genome assembly GCA_035550945.1 of Acidimicrobiales bacterium. Taxonomy (GTDB): domain Bacteria; phylum Actinomycetota; class Acidimicrobiia; order Acidimicrobiales; family AC-14; genus DASZOE01. Next base: position 1,048 of record DASZOE010000423.1, on the reverse strand, counting down.
GCCCGCCCACGCGCGACCGGGCCTCGAGCACCTCCACCTCGAGCCCGGCGCGGACCAGGGCGTCGGCCGCGGTCAGGCCGGCCAGGCCGGCACCGACCACCAGAACGTCCGGCATCGGCGGCGGACTCTACCGGCGGACGGGGCCGCCCCCCGTGCGGCAGGACGGCGGTCCCCGCCGCGGCGATAGAGTCCGGTCAGCGCTGCGGTGAACGGGAAGCCGGTGGGAGACCGGCGCGGCCCCGCCACTGTGACCGGGGACCTCCCGGGAGCCAGGCCCCGGCCGCGGCCGCCTTGACCACGACCTCTCCGGGGACGGGATGAGCACGCTGATCGGTGTCGGGGTGGGACCCGGGGACCCGGAGCTGGTGACGGCCCGGGCCGCCCGGATGCTCGTCGAGGCCGACCGCGTGGTCGCCCCCAGCACCGCCGTCGACGCCGTGGGCCGGGCCGAGTCGATCGTGCGCCAGGCCTGCCCGGGCGTGGCCGTGGAGCGCCTCCCCTTCGAGATGAGCGTGGGGCCGGCCCGGGACGCGGCACTGGCCGCGGCCGCCGATCGGGTCGTCGCCTGCCTCGACGCCGGCGAGCGGGTGGCCTTCGTCACCCTGGGCGACCCGAACGTCTACAGCACCTTCCCGGCGCTGGCCGGGGCGGTCAGCGAGCGGCGTCCGGCGACGGAGCTGGAGACCGTGCCCGGCATCACCGCCTTCCAGGCGCTGGCGGCGCGGGCCGGCACCGTCCTGCTCACCGGCACCGAGAGCCTCCGACTGGTCACCGCCCTCGACGGCCCCGACCACCTCGAGCGCGCCCTCGACGACCCCGAGGCGGCAATCGTCGTGTACAAGGGCGGTCGCCACCTCCCCGAGGTGGCCAAGCGGCTGGCCGACGCCGGGCGCCTCGACGGCGCGGTGGCGGGCGAGCTCCTGGGCCTGCCCGGCGAGCGGGTGGGACCCGCCTCCGAGCTGGCCGCCGCCCCTGCGTCCTATCTGGTCACCGTCATCGTCCCGCCCGCCGGCCTGCGTGGCCCGAACGCAGTGGCGAGCCCGCCCGC
>DASZOE010000422.1:0-4912 GCA_035550945.1 Acidimicrobiales bacterium | reverse complement strand
GTCGGGGGGGGCGCCGGTGGCGGAGGTGGAGATCAGCGCCGATGGCGGCCGCCGGTGGACGGCCGCCGACGTGAGCGGCGCCGACCTCGGGCCCTGGGCCTGGCGGCGATGGGCGTTCGTGTGGGACCCGCCGGCAACGGGCGAGTACGAGCTGTGCTGCCGGGCCCGCGACACCAGCGGCGCCGCGCAACCCGACGCCCCGCCGTGGAACGTGGGCGGCTACGCCAACAACGCCGTCCAGCGGGTGCCGGTGACGGTGGTCCGGACATTGCCGTAGCGCAGCCCGGTTCCTCGGCGCCCGGACCACCCAGTGGTTCCGACTCCGAGGAAGGGGAGTCGCGGCGGTGGATCAGGCGGTCGCCTGGCGCGCCGCCCACCACTCGTCGAGGCGGCGGTAGGCCTCCTCCTCGCCGAGGGGGCCCTCCTCCAGCCGGAGCTCGAGGAGGAAGTCCCGCGCCTCGCCCACGACGCGCCCGGGGCCGATGCCCAGGTGCTCCATGATCTGGTTGCCGTCGAGGTCCGGGCGGACGGCCTCCAGCTCCTCTCGCTCGCGGAGCTCGGCGATGCGGCGCTCGAGGTCGTCCATGCGGGTGGCCAGGGCCGCGGCCCTGGCCTTGTTGCGGGTGGTGCAGTCGCAGCGGGTGAGCTCGTTGAGCCGGTCGAGGAGGGGACCGGCGTCGCGCGTGTAGCGGCGGACGGCGGCGTCGCTCCAGACCCCGTCGGAATACCCGTGGAACCGGAGGTGGAGCTCGACCAGGCGGCACACGGCGGTGATCTCGTCGACGGGGTACCGCAGGGCCCGCATGCGCTCCTCGGCCATGCGGGCGCCGACCACCTCGTGGTGGTGGAAGGACACGCCCCCGGGGCCCACCGAGCGGGTCTTGGGCTTGCCGATGTCGTGCAGGAGCGCGGCCAGGCGCAGGATCTTGTCGGGGCTCGCCTTCTCGACGACCGCGATGGTGTGGGCCAGCACGTCCTTGTGGCGGTGGATCGGGTCCTGCTCGAGGGCCAGGGCGGGGAGCTCGGGGAGGAACTCCTCGGCGAGGCCGGTCTCCACGAGGAACCACAGGCCCGGCCCGGGACGGTCGACGACGAGGAGCTTGTCGAACTCGGCCCGCAGCCGCTCGGCGGCGACGATCTCCAGGCGGGCCCGCAGCTTGCGGACGGCCTCGACCAGCTCGGCGTCGGGCTGGAGCCCGTAGCCGGCGATGAAGCGGGCGGCCCGCAGCATGCGCAGGGGGGCGTCGTCGAACGACTCCTCGGGCGCCAGCGGCGTGCGCAGCCGGTGGGCGGCCAGGTCGGTGACGCCGCCGAAGGGGTCGACCAGGGCCAGCTCCGGCAGGCTGAGGGCCATGGCGTTGACCGTGAAGTCCCGCCGCGACAGGTCGGCTTCCACCGCGTCGGCGAACACCACCTCCGGCTTGCGCGACTCGGGGGTGTAGGCCTCGGCCCGGTGGGTGGTGATCTCGTACTCACGACCGTCCTTCGCCGCCCCGATGGTGCCGAAGCGCTTGCCCTGGGTCCACACCGCATCGGCCCAGCCCGCCACCACCGCCTCCGTCTCGTCGGGCCGGGCGTCGGTGGTGAAGTCCAGGTCGATGCTGTCCAGGGGCCGGCCCAGGATGGCGTCGCGCACGCTCCCCCCGACCAGGTACAGGCGGTGCTTGGCCGCGGCGAAGCGCTCGGCCAGGGGGCCGAGCTCGTCGACCAGGCGGAGCAGGCGCTCCGGGACCACTACGGGCGAGGCTACCGACGGCCGCGCAGGCGGGCCGCGGCGTCGACGACGTCGGCTCCCGGGCCGCCCGAGGTCGGCGGCTCGGGACGGTGCTCCACGCCCGCCAGGGCGCCCACGCACGCGCCGGCAGACCCGGGCAGGGCATCGAGGTCGTAGCCGCCCTCGAGGAAGGCGATGCGGCGACCGGCCGGGGCGAGCTCGGCGGCCCGCCGGGTCAGGTCGGCGTAGTCCCCGGCCGACAGCCCGAGGCTCGTGATCGGGCAGGCCCGGTGGGCGTCGAAGCCGGCCGACACCAGCACCCACGTGGGGTCGAAGTCGGCGGCCACCGGCTCGACGACCTCGTCGAAGGCGGCCTGGTAGACGTCGCCGGTGGTCCCCGGCGGGAACGGCAGGTTCACCGTGGAGCCCTCGCCGTCGCCCTCGCCCACCTCCTCGAGCCGGCCGGTGCCCGGGAACAGCGGCCACTGGTGCATGGAGGCGTAGAGCACCCGGGGATCCGTCCAGAACACCTCCTGGGTCCCGTTGCCGTGGTGGGCGTCCCAGTCCACGACGGCCACCCGCTCGCCGCGACCGGCGAGGACCGCGGCGCACACCGCCAGGCTGTTCAGCAGGCAGAACCCCATGGCCTTGCTGGGCGTGGCGTGGTGGCCGGGAGGTCGCACCGCGCAGAAGGCGGCGTCGGCCTCACCGTCGTCCAGGCGAGCGGCAGCGTCGAGCCCGGAACCGGCGGCCAGCACCGCCGCCTCCCACGAGGCGGCGTCGCCTCGCGTGTCGGAGTCGATGCGCCCGCCTCCGTCGCGGCAGAAGCGCTCGAGGGCCTCCACGAACCCGGGCTCGTGCACGGTGACGAGCTCGTCGGGCGTCGCCGGACGGGGCTCGACGCGGACCAGGTCGTCGCCGAGGTCGAGGGCGTCGATGCCGGCGGCGATGGCATCGAGGCGCTCGGGCGCCTCCGGGTGCCCGATGCCGGCCACGTGGCGGGAGAAGGCGGACGAGGTCTCGAGCAACACACGCATCCCGCCACGGTAAGCCCCCGCCAGACGCGCCACCGCCCGCCTCCTCCCCGGGGCGGGCGGCAGCTCGTGTCGTGGGGCTATTGCGGCGTCAGGTGGCCTCGACCCCGAGCTCCCCGGTGCGGATCCGCATGACCCGGTCGATGTCGCTGATCCAGATCTTGCCGTCGCCGATCCTGCCGGTGTGGGCGGAGGCCCGGATGGTCTCCATGACCTTCTCCGCGTCTTCCGTGGCGCAGAGGATCTCGAGCCGCAGCTTGGGCACGAGGTCCACGGTGTACTCCGCGCCCCGGTAGGTCTCGGTGTGGCCCCCCTGGCGACCGAACCCGCGGACCTCGGTGACGGTGAGGCCCTGGACCCCGGTCCCCCGCAGGCTGTCCTTCACGGAATCGAGCATGTGGGGCTTGATGATGGCGGTGACGAGTTTGATCATCGGCCCTCCTAGACCGTCGCGCCGGACGGCCGTGAGGCGGTCCCGATGGGAGCGGGCACCACCGGCGGGGCGACGTCAGGGCCGTACCCCGGCGCGCCGTGCTCGAGGACGTCGAGGCCGGCGAGCTCCTCCTCCTCGCTGACCCGGAGGCCGACCGTCGCCTTGATGATCCCGAACAGGATGCCGGCGGTCAGGGCGACGAAGGCCGCGACCGCGGCAACACCGATCACCTGGCTGACCAGCTGGTCGGCGCCCCCGCCGTAGAAGAGACCCTGCTTCCAGAAGTCCGTGGTCTCCGTGGCGAAGAGCCCGACGCAGATCGTCCCGAACGCCCCGCAGACGCCGTGCACGGAGATGGCACCGACGGGATCGTCCACCCGGACCCGGTCGAAGAACAGGACGGCGAGGACGACCAGCACGCCGGCGCCGGCGCCGATGGCGACGGCGCCCACGTTGGTGACCACCGCGCACCCGGCCGTGATGCCGACCAGCCCGGCCAGCAGCCCGTTGGCGGCCATGGCCACGTCCGGCTTCCCGGTCTTGACCCAGATGGTGAGCATGGCCATGATCGCACCGGCGGCGGCGGCGAGGGTGGTCGTCACCGCGATGCCACCGATGGCGTCGGCGGCGGCCAGCTGCGAGCCGGGGTTGAACCCGTACCAGCCCACCAGGAGGACGAACGTCCCCAGCACCGCGAAGGGGATGCTGTGGGCGGGGATGGCCCGGGGCTTGCCGTCGGCTCCGTACTTCCCGAGACGGGGGCCCAGGGCGATGGCCCCCATGAGGGCGGCGACCCCGCCGGTCATGTGGACGATCGTCGAGCCCGCGAAGTCGTGGAACGGCGTCCCCAGCTGGGAGAGCCAGCCCCCACCCCAGTTCCAGTGCACGACCACGGGGTAGATGAGCCCGGAGATGACGAGCGAGTACAGGAAGTAGCTCTTGAACTTGGTGCGCTCGGCCATGGCTCCGGAGACGATGGTCGCGGCCGTGGCCGCGAACGCGACCTGGAAGAGGAACGTGACGGGGATGGTGAGCGTTCCGTACTGGAACGCGCCGTCGCCGAGGAAGAACCCCTTCCAGCCGAAGAAGTCGTTGCCGGTGCCAAAGGCGATCGCGTAGCCCACCGCGAAGAAGGCGACGGCGCCGGCGCAGAAGTCCATGAGGTTCTTCATCATGATGTTGGCCACGCTCTTGGCCCGGGTGAGGCCCGCCTCGAGCAGCGCGAAGCCCGCCTGCATGAAGATGACGAGGACGGCCGCCACCAGGACGAACACGTTGTCCAGGTTCGCCTGGACGTCCTCGGCTGCGATCGGTGCGTCCTGCGCCCACGCCGTCGCCGGGGCGAGCAGTACGGCACCGGTGGCCAGCGCAGCACCGGCCATCAGCTTCCTTCTCGGGAACACGGTCCTCCTCGTGGTCGTCGCCAGTCCTGCTGCCGTGGGTGAGACGGTTGCGCCCGGTGACTGTGAGGCGAGGTGCCGTTCCGGACGATCTGGGCGGGAGGCAACGGCTCGCCGGACTGCGCTGGAACACGTGCCGACCAGGCTTCCCCGCTCACCCCGCAAGGACCGTAAACAGCGGAGGTGTCGGCGCGGTGACAGCGATATGAACGCAGTGTTACCGCCCCGACCCCCGAACCGGGCCAGGCGAAGTCGTATCCTCTCCGGAGGTGGCCGCACGGGCGAAGACCAGGAACGACGTCCTCGCGTCCGGTCGAGAGCGCGTCCGAAC
>DASZOE010000421.1:0-4367 GCA_035550945.1 Acidimicrobiales bacterium | reverse complement strand
GGGCCGACCTGGTGGCGCGCCAAGACGTCTTCCTCGCCGCGGGCGGAGGCCGGGCCGTGGTGCCCACCGGGGTGGCGATCGCCATCCCCGAGGGTTGGGCCGGCTTCGTGCTGCCCCGCAGCGGGCTGGCCCTGCGCCACGGCGTGACCTGCCTCAACACGCCGGGGCTCATCGACAGCGGCTACCGCGACGAGCTCCTCGTGCTCCTCGTCAACACCGACCCCGACGAGGCCTACGAGGTGACGCGGGGCGACCGCATCGCCCAGCTCGTCATCCACCGGGTCGAGCAGGCGACCTTCCCGGCCGTCGCCGAGCTACCGGGCTCGGCACGGGGCCAGGGCGGCTTCGGCCACACCGGCCGCTGACGGGTCGATCCCGACCGCCTCCATGGACGGACAGCCTGGCCCGCCGCGAGGGTCGCCACGGGGCGGGTCGCTTGGTAAGGTAGGACCCACTGCGGACGTGGCTCAGTTGGTAGAGCATCACCTTGCCAAGGTGAGGGTCGCGGGTTCGAGTCCCGTCGTCCGCTCCAAGGAAAGTGCAGGTCAGAGGCCCTTTAGGGGGCCTCCTCTGCTTTCCGGGGGAGCTCCGAAACCTCCGCTTGACCCAAACGTGACACACGACGGTTGAGAGAGAGGTCCCGGACACGCCGATCCAAGCCCTCTAGGAGGGCATCGTCGTGGCCCTCGAAGAGGGGACGGCGCGAAACCGGAAACGGGCTGGTCACAGGATTGCCGGCGGCCACCCGCGGAACGCGTTCGACGAGAATCCGGAACGCGTTGGAGTGGAGGCCCTAAGACCCACCGGTATATCGGGCCTACAAAGGCGCACGAGAGCCTTGTCGCCCACCACCCCATCCTGGTGGCGAGCGCGGTCCCCGCCGCGTCATGGGACGTCGCCATCGCCACGCGGCTACCCGGCGTGCCGGAGACCGCGCCGGCCGGAACCTGCGGGTAGGCGAAGGCCGGTCAGAACCGGGCGGGAGTATCGAACGGCGGGTGGAAGTCAGGTGGGGATCGTCATCGGGAACGATCCCGTCCTCCAGCGCCGCCAGCCGACCCTCATCGCACCACGGCTGCGCCTTTTCCTCCCAACCGCAAGCACCGCAGAGGACGACGTACGGGGGTGGGTCGTTTTCAAGCTCCGGCCGGTAGTCGGTGACAACCCGGTACGAGTCGCATTCCGGACAGCGCTCGGGTCGACGACCTCGCTCCCGAACGATCATGAGGCCGAGCGTGTCGAGAACCTGGCGGGTTGCATCGAGGGCAAGGTCCGCATCCTCCCGCACGGCGTTGCGCTCGTGGACCAGCCAACCCACCAGGTCCCATGTCTCCTCGCAGAGAGCCCTCAGGTAGCTCCTCGGTCTACCGCTTGCGAGAGCTGCCGCGATACACCCTGCCCACCCCTTGAAGTCGCCGGCCTTCGGGCGTTCGCCTTGCACCGAAGGCCAGTCGTCCGAGACGACCTCGCTAGCGAAGGTCAGCAGGCATTCACGCAAACGGACTCCGACAGCTTGGAAGTCCTCGGCCTCCTCTGCTGAGTTGAATGCGTCGACCGCTTGGCCGAACCGTCGCCACGTCCCCGGAAGGTGCTTCTCCTCGCCCTCATTGGACTCCTTTCGTTGGTGCTCGATCACCCGGAGCATGAGCCCGCAGTGAAAGGAGAGCACGTAATCCATGCTCGGGTGCTGCTCATGGCTGTAGAGGTTCATCGGGTTCGAGACCACCCACCACCGGTCCGTCTCGGTGTGAACGTCCCACACGTCGTAAAGGGTGCCCATCACCCGTTCGGAGGCGACCTTCTCCAGCCGCAACACCGACTCTCCGGCCTGCCCTTCGACGTACTCTCTGACGAACCGAGCTTCGTGCTCGGGGCTCTCGACCACTAGGTCGCGTTCCCTGCGCTGGCGGCGGCGGGACGATTCCGCCGAGCGTCCAGCGTCTCCAACAGCATGCGGCAGTAGGTGGAGGCGCACCCGACGGCCAGGTGGGCGTGCCTGGGGCGGAGCGACACGGCGCTCGTGCGCCCGTGGTCGGGGCCGTACTCGTTCCGCAGCTCGGCCACGCCGACGGCGATCCCGCTCAGGCTGCCCAGTAGGCGCTTGACCGTCTCCTGTCCCTTGACTGTCGGCGCCAGCGTGTCCGGGTGCAACTTCAGAGCCACCTGTACCTGCTTGACGAGCGCAGGCACGTCCGCCCTCTCGTCGTAGGAGTGGCCAAGCTCGTTCAGCACCAGCTTGGTGGTCGCCTCGATGAGCGACTTGGCGCCGCTGATCGCCTGGCCCGGGTCGGTGTCGGTGCACTTACCGATCCGATCTATGTGCTCGTAGATGGCGGAGGCATCCGAAAGAAGATGCACCGGCATCTCGGCGAGGTTGACGGCAACGGAGGCCCGGATGCGCCCTTTGTCGTCGACGGTGAAGCCGTCTCGGCCCAGGTAGCCGAGGAGGCCGTTCGGGTCACCTTCCGGGTACGGCCCTAGCACGGCCTCATAGACCCGGAGCACCTTGTTGACACTGGAGGGGTTCGTCCAGTCGACCGTGGCGTAGTACCGCTCGACGAGGTTGCGCCTTGCGCCACTCACGTTCGGCTCTTCGGACGAGCATGCAACACCCTCGCCGTCGAACACGTCCCGAATCGCCCCAAGGGGCCACCCGACAAGCTCCTCTCGGAAAGCGTTCCGAGTCCGGCGGTGGATCAGCTCTTGGGGCACCGGTCCACGGTACCGAGCGCGCTTGGGCAGCCGAGGAGGGTTATCGCAGCGTCCGACGGCGGAAGCGAGACCACCAGCCTGCCGGCGGGGGCGGGGATGGTGGCTTGGGCGCCGGGCGGTGCAGCCCTGAGATTCCGTCGCGCTGGTACTCGGCAAGCCGGCGTTCGGCGTAGCTCCCGGGAGTGGCTCTGGCATCCGGGTATAGGGGCGCAGGGTCAAACGGGTCCGGCAGGCGAGGGTGCGCCACCGAGGTGCTGGAGCTTCGCGGCCTGACGGCCCGGCGCCGTGCGTCCTTCAGGCGGCCGACAGCACGAGGCACCGTCCAGAGGATCACTGCCACCAGGAGTGCAGCAGCAACGGACTCGATCACGTCGTGACGGTACTGCCGTTCACTCGACGTACTCGGCATTTCCAAAGACCATGTCGGAGAAATTTCGCGTATCAGCGGGGGTTTTACTGTCCTTCCTAATGATCGCCTTCGGCTCCTGCGGTCGAAGACGGAGCACGAGCTCGTGGGTCAGGCGCGCAAGCCCTTGAGTTCGCTGCGCGAGACGTCCCCCCTGGTGCCGGGTCCGCCACCCGGTCAGGGTCGGGAAATGATCCGCTCCGGTCCATGCCAGGGGGGCGTATCGCGCTCGGTGATCGGTTTGCACCTCTATCTTGACAACAGCTTTGGCGCGGCGCACAGTGACCTTGCCTTGGCAGCAAGGCACTGACTGGCGGGTGGGGATCGGAATGCGGGCCGATCTGAAGTCGGTCGGCGGGAAGGGGTTGTCCATGATCCGCATGATCTGCACGCGCGCCCAAGGAGCGGGGCCATGAGGCGCGTTCTCGCCCCGTGGCGAGCCGCGGTGATCGTCGCCATGGCGGCGAGCATCTTCGTGACGGGGGTCCAGCCAGCCTTCGCGCACGACAGGCCGGACGAGCACATGTTCTGGGCGGTACGGAACACGGGTGGGAGCCTGTGCGTCTTCGCTGAGGGGTACCAGAACCACGCCTACCACCACCTGAAGACGACGACCTACAAGAGGGCGTGGTATGCGGGGGACTGCGGCGTGGGCTCGAACCGACCTGGGGGCAACATCGCCCACTACGCCGAGTTCTACACGGACGGCTACGGCCCCTGCTTTCGCTGGCCTGGCTGGAAGTACAACCCAGGACCCGAGTCCATGGGGATGATCAGCAGGGAGTACTACGACGTGTGGTTCCGAGGGTGCGGCTACACCCCAGGGGCGCACACGTACATCACCATGGACTCCTGGCACTACGCCTGGAATCCCAACGAGGGCCGCTGGGTGGGCAACTTCGCACGGCCCATCACCGGCCACTGCCACTGCCCGTAGGAGAGGAGAACATGAAGAACATCAAGAGGAAGCTCCTGGTGGTGGCAGCGGTCGCCGGCGCGGGGGCGCTGCTTGCAGCGGCTCCGCCAAGCGGAAGCGCGGGACCGCCAGACCAACACACGGCTGTGAGGGTGGAGCGTCTCGGCTCCAGGATGGAGACCGTCGAGATCTGGCGGAACGGCCGTTACCACCCCGTCCAGGTGGAGGTCGTCACCGAGAAGCTCACCGACGCGAACGGTCTGGTCATCGGGCAGGAATCCGTCGTCAATCCCGAGGCGGTGGAGGCACAGCTTCCGCCCATCGACCCAGCGC
>DASZOE010000420.1:0-4257 GCA_035550945.1 Acidimicrobiales bacterium | reverse complement strand
CCGCCGGGGCGGGGGCGGTGCGTCGCTTGAGGTGAGTTGACTGACGTCAGACACGGCGCGGTTCGTTGTGGGGATGGAACCGCAGCGGAACGGGTCCCGGTCGAGGATACCGGCCGATGCGGGCGGTCGGGGGGCGCGCGGGCGCGCCGGGGTCGCGGTGACGGGACTGCTCGGCGGGGTGATGCGGCGCGGCGCGGCGCGGCGAGCGAGCAGAATGTGCCGGTGGCGGACGAAGAACGGCCGGACCCCGCTTCCGGCGTCGAGGCTGAGGACCGTGTCGGTTCACCGTTGGTGGGACGCCTCCGTCGGCGGTTGCGTCGGGTTGTGTCGACGCCCGGTCACCGTTCCACCGTGATCACCGCCGATCGACAGCCGTCGCAGCCGTGGCCCTCGGACCGGCCCGAGGAAGGCGGTGATCCCCCTTCGGAGGTGAGCTCGGGGGCCCGTTCGACCACTCGCGTGGACGCGCCGCGGGACGAAGCCGTCCAGGATCGTCAGTCGGCGACGGACCTCGAAGTCTCCCGATGGGACCCCGTCGTGCAGCTCCACCGACTCGTTCGCCGCCAGTACACCCTCGCCGTCCTCATGGTGACGGTTATCGGCATCGTCGCGATGATGAACCAGTTCCGCGGGGTCGACTGGGGAGACGACTTCGCCCTCTACATGAGCCAGGCCAAGGCGCTGAACACGGGCAACATCGCCGAGGTCATCGCCAATACCCGCTACGCGGTCGACAACTCCGGTTGGCACACGTTCAGCCCCTACCTCTACCCCTGGGGCTGGCCCTTGCTGGTGGCGCCGGTGTACGCCGTGTTGGGGCTCGACTACCAGGCCATCAAGGTCTTGGAGGTCGTGGCGCTGTGCCTCTTCCTCCTCGTCTTCTACGTGCTGGTGCGGCGCCGGACCGGCCCGGTGCCGGCGACCGCACTGACGCTGCTCATTGGCTTGTCGCCCTCCTTTGTGGGAGCGACCGACACCGTCCTGTCCGACCTTCCATTCCTGTGCTTCGTGGGGCTGACGCTCTGGTGGATGGACCAGTGCCGGCTTCGCGGCATCCTCACGTGCGGACGGCGAGAGCTGCTCATCCTCGGTGTTCTGCTGGCCTACGCCTACAACGTTCGCCGCGAGGGCATCACCCTCTTGGTCCCGCTCGCGGCGCTGCACCTCACCGTCCTGGCAGGCCCTGCCGTTCGGCAGCGGTCAGCGGGCTTTCTGCGCGACGTGAATTGGAGGCAGGTCCTGTTTCCGTACGCGACCTTCGCGGTCGCGATTGCCGCCTTCCAGCTTCTCCTTCCGACGGTGCTGCGCCCCAACGCTCCGGGGGTGGGGCTCCAGAACGCATCCGCCCGCCTCACGTACTACAAGGATGTCCTCGCCGAGCACGTCGGCCTGAAGGACTTCGGTCAGCCGATGCAGTTGCTCGGGAGCCGCGACGCCGCAGCCCTCGCCGTCCAAGCGCTCGTCGTGCTCGCCCTCATCGGTGTCGTGGTGCGACTCGTCCACCGGTTCGAGGAGGACATCATCCTCGCGGCCTACCTGGGGGCGGCGTCGCTGCTCATGCTCGTCTCGCCCTACCAGGAGAGCCGCTACCTCTTCACGATCACGCCTCTGCTGGCCTACTTCGCGTACCAGGCCCTGCCGACGTTGGCCGAGCTGGCGCGTCTTCGGGAGAGCGTGGTCTCGTTCTGTGCCCTCGTTCCCCTGGTGGCTCTGGCCGGGCTCCTCACATTCCAGTTCGAGGACATCAAGCACTCGACGGAGTACCACCGCGCGTACCAGTACACGGTCAACGGGCCGGAGAGCCCGGAGGCCGTGGAGATGTTCGCGGCGGTCCGGGAGTTCACCCGGGGGGACGACGTTCTGCTGTTCTTCCGCGCCCGCGCCATGACGCTCTACTCGGACAGGAAGGCGGTCCAGGGGTCCAACCTGGAGCAGATGCTGCCCCGGGTCGACTGGTACGTCATGGCGAAGGGCAGCACCTACTCCCAGACGCTGCTCACGGACAGCGAAGGGGCGGCCCTGGGGCTGACCAAGACATGGGAAAACGGCGGCTGGGTCCTGTGGCGCGTCCCTCCACGGGCGTCATGAGGTCGCTCGGGTGCCCGCCCGCGGGTCGGTTGCCCGAGAGCCCGCCCTGACCAGGGGCGGGCTCTCGTCCGGCGCCGGCTCGTCCGAGGTCCGTCTCCGCCGGATCCCGAGGACACTCGCGAACAACGAGGCGAAGACCGTCTGAAAGCTCATGATCAGCGCCACGGCCGAGGGCACGACGAGCCGCATCGACCGCCGAGGGTTCAGCTCGCCGAAGTCGTGGAGGTTCCAGTGGGCGAGCGAGGCCAGCAGGCCGGCGACCCCGGCGGCACCGATCACCGCACCGACGACCAGACCGCGCTCGAGAGTAGCCACCCGGACGAGCTTCTCGATGTGTGGGTCCGCAGGGAGGAACCCTTCTTCGATGGCGTAGATCTTCGTCAGAACGCCGAAGATCACGGCCTGGAAGCCGATGACCAGCGCAGCACCGGCGGCCACCAGGGTGTCCACGTCGAAGGTCACGCTGCCGATCCTGACGGGCTGCACAGTGAGAGCAACCCCGGCGACGAGCCCGGCGGTCATCAGGACGATCCCCGGCACCAGGAACAGCCAGCGGGGGCTATACAGCAAGAGGAAGCGCAGGTGCCGCCAGCCGTCGCTCCAGCTGCGAAGGTGCGGTGGTCGAGTGCGCCCGTCGGGAGACAACGTCGTGGGCACCTCGGCGACGCGGAGCCGGGCGAGAGTCGCCTTGACGACCATCTCGCTTGCGAACTCCATTCCCGTCGACTGGAGCGAGAGGTCGAGTATCGCTTCCCGGCGAAATCCCCGGAGCCCACAGTGGAAGTCACGGACGGGGCTTCCGAAGAGCCGCCGGCCCAGGGCACTCAGGACGGGGTTCCCCAGATAGCGATGGTGCCAAGGCATCGCGCCAGGGGCGATCCCTCCGGCGAAGCGGTTTCCGATGACGAGATCCGCGCCGCTTCGGAGCTCGTCGAGGAACGGCTGCAGAGCGGCGAAGTCGTAACTGCCGTCGGCGTCCCCCATGACCACGAAGCGGCCGCGGGCGGCCTTTATCCCTGCCATGAGCGCGCTGCCGTAGCCGCGCTCCTCGGTGATGACGACGCGGGCGCCCGCCGAGAGGGCCAGCTCCCGGCTGCCGTCGGTGCTGCCGTTGTCCGCGACCACGATCTCTGCCGAGAGCTCGGTCGTCTCGATGAAGTCGCGGGCCTTCTTGACGCAGGCGGCGACGGTCTCCGCTTCGTTGAGACACGGCATGACGATCGTCAGTTCGACGTCGGGTGCGTCGCCCACAGCCCTCTCCGGTCCGTCCCCGCCGGTCGTCCCTTCCCCCACGCTAGGCATCTGCGGTTCGAGTGTCGTCGCTGGGGGCCTGCGGGTCCCTCTTCGAGAACACGAAGAGGTGGTTGAGACCGAGCTCGAAGCGCCGACGCCGGTCCAGGACGAGCGTGGGGGCGGAGAAGATGCTCGGGATCGCCCGCGGGTCGAATCCATGGTGCTCGTGGGCCTCCATGCCATCGAGCAGCCGGAGCCGCATCCCTGCGTGGAGGATGTGGTCCACTAGGGGATCGGGGGCGGTGATGATGAGGCGGCCCCCGGACCTGAGGAGCTCAGGGACGGCGCCCGCCCATTCCGTCAACGCCTTCTCGGGAACGTGCTCCACCACGGCGAGCATGACGACGGCGTCGAAGCGCTCGTCGCGACGAACGGCGCCGGGGAACTCACCCGTGCGTCTTTCGAAGCGGCCGTCGGACCAGGCGTCGGCCTCACGCGTGTCGACTCCCACGCCGGAAGCGATTCGCGACTCCCCGAGGCGAAACACCGCTCCGTCCGCGCAACCGACGTCGAGGACGTGGCTCCCCGGGGGTACCCAGGGCAGCGCCGCCTCGATCCTCAGCTTCTGCAGATACCGGTCCAGGCGGTTCAAGGCGGTTCCGGGGCGCGCCGCCCGGTTCTGACCCCTGTCCTAGGGCACACAGCTCGGAACGCTAGCGCTGGTCGTCGAGATGGGAGTTCCGGTGCCCGTCGTCGTGGTGGGGCAGGGCGGCAGCGTCGTCGGTGGAGGCAGTGTGGTCGTGGCGTCGGGAACCGTGGTCGCTGCTGCTGCTGCTCGTCGCCGGGGCTTCCGGGAACCCTCCCGGTTCGCCGCAACGCCGCTCGTCCCGCTCCCTTGCATCTCGTCCCTCCCGCCTCGGTGAGACCCGCCTAGCC
>DASZOE010000419.1:0-8580 GCA_035550945.1 Acidimicrobiales bacterium | reverse complement strand
CCACACGAGCGATCGACGCTCGTGTGGCCGAGGCGTGCGTCTGGGCCTCGATGGCCTCTCGCACCGGAGTGAGGAAGACCGAGTTCCGCCGGGCCCCGAGGAACTGCCGCGCCAGCACGTCGGCCTCCCGTGCGCTTGCGGTGGGAAGCCCGATCGGGATGTCGATCGCGATCGCACCGGCGTCGGTCGCCAGGGCCTCGAGAGCGTCGATCGTCGGCAAGTAGTGGACCTCTGGATCCTTCCCGTCACCGAAAGCGACGACGATCCACCCGGTCTTGCAGGCATCCACGCCCACGACAGGCACCCGCGCAGGTTGGCACAGTGCCCATCCCGAACTCCGAATCGGTCGGGCGCCGCTCAGGATCCGTTCAGCAAGAACGGCAGAACTCGTTCGGTGAAAAGCTCTGGCTCGAGGACGTCGGCGACGTGCTCCTGACCCTCGAGAAGGAGGATTCGGGCGTCAGGCAACGCCGCTGCCACGCTGTCGATGTCGGCCGTGCTGGCATCAGCGCTCCGCTCGCCGGTGACCAACAGGACCGGCATGGTGATGGTGCGCGCCAGTTCCGGGTCGAGCCGGGCCGTGAGCTCCCCCCGGATCTCGCGGCTTATCGTCTGCGCCGCCGCCACTCGGCCTGCCCACGAAGGGGCCGCCTTGAAGGCCGCCATGTCTTCATCGGACATGTCCTCGAGCTCGCGGAAGAGCAACTCCACGGCTCCGTCTCGGTCCCCGGCGGCCATGAGCGCGTCCATGCGCGAATCGAGCCCGTGCGGCAGGGCGAAGACGTCGGGGTTCGAAACCGGCCATCCCTCGTAGAGGACGAGCTTGTGGATGTTGGGGGTGAGCGTCGCGGCGCCGAACGCCACGATGCCGCCGTGCGAGTGGCCATAGACGCGGACTGAACCGCCGGTGGCGGTGGCGACCTCGTCGACGACGGCCGCGACGTCTTCGAACTCGCGCTCGAGGGCGTAGTCGGGCGAGTCGCCGCTCGCGCCCCGTCCTCGCCGGTCAATGGCGTGGACGGTGAAGTGCGGCTCCAGCCGCGGCAGCAATGGCGTCCAGCGGGTGTGATCAGCCGGTGTCCCGTGGACGAGCACGAGCGGCGGTCCCTCCCCAGTCGTCCAGTAGGCGATCGCCGTGCCGTCCCGGGACGACACGCTCGAGAGCAGTGGCCCAGCGCCTGTCATCTCGCCGGTTCCCTTCGGCGCATGGACCCACGTACCGGGCGTCCCCGTTCAGATCGCCTCCGACGGTCAGCACGACCGTCAGGACCACGAAGGGCTGGCATCGGGCAGTACCGGATGCCCAGGAAGGTAGTACCCGAGCCACGACGGCGGAGAGGCGGCCCGGTCGACGGCTACCTGCTCTTCGTCTACGTGTGCTCGGCGGCAGCCTTCACGTTCTCGAGCGTCTGCTGCATGCCGTTCCGGACGGTAGTGATGCGATCGGTTCGTTCGAAGAAGGCCGCCAGGTCGTCTGCGCGCCGACGGCGAGGGGCCCGTTCATGCGGACAGCCAAACCTCACCGCTCCCGGCAAGGGCCGGGTGCCGAGTGATGTCGGATACGACCGCCCATATCCGTTCGGGCGGTGCCGCGACATCGATCGCGACATCCGCAGCCCAGCCGTCGCCGGCTCCGTTCATCAGGTTCGGAACCCTACCGCGCGCCTCTTTGCAGCCGGCGTTGAGCACGGCCTCATAGGAGCAGACGGGCGCGGCCGGTCATCCGCAGGCCCAGCGCGCCGAAACTCAACCTTTGGCGTAGTTCCCCGCACCCTGGAACTCGACGAACACCGCCGGTTCGTCGCCCACCACCCAAGCGTCATGGCCGGGCGCGATCCGGTAGACGTCGCCAGGCTTCGCGTCGCCCTCCGTGCCGTCGTCGTGCTTGACGTGCAGCCTGCCGGACACGACGTAGCCGATGTGCTCGACCTGGCAGCTGTCCGTGCCGACGACGGGCTTGATGCACTCAGACCAGCGCCAACCGGGTTGGAACGTGTAGCGGCCAATCTGACCGCCGGCGAGGTTCACCAGCTCGACCGTCGTCTTGTCCGGGTTCCGAGTGTCGTCCGGTGCCGTGAAGTCACGGGTCTCCACTCCAGCCATGATCTCTCCCTGTGGTCTGCCGCCGACGAAACTGCAGTGGACCGCATGTTCCCAGACGTGCTCGAGCGGTGCTCGTCGCCGGGCGCTCCTTGCCGCCAGAGTCGTGGCTGTTCGACGAGCTCGAGCTCCAGAGGCCAGGATGATCACGACGGGGGTGGGCCCTTCCGACACGACGTCCTCCTGGCGCCACCCGCAGCTCGTGAGCGCTCAGACGGCTACCACGCGCTCGAGCTCACCCAGGTAGCAATCGGCGAACCGCCGCGCCGCGGCCGCTCCGAGAGCCGCATGGCGGTAGCGAAACGCCAGGTGCAAGCGCTTCTCCACGGTCGCCGCGCCGATCGACACCGCGCAGGGCATCCGACACGGAGCCGAGAACCACAACTCGGTCGTCTCTCCCCCGTCGCTGCCGAACGATGGCGGTTCGCTCACCTGTCCCAGGTTGGAGAGAATGGCCGAGTCGACCAGACGGTTGCCGGTGAGCCACAGGAGGGGGGAGAGCGGCTCCTTGGCCCACAGCGGCAAAGACCCCGCGCCGCCCAGCACTTCGACCAGCGCAGCGCCGCCGCCTTCTTTGAGGCGCTCGCTCTCCTTCGTCACCGCCTCGAGGGCGCCAGCGGGGTCGCGACGCTCTGCAGCCGAGGTCGCCACTCGAGCGTTGAGCACGAAGTTGGTCACCACGTCCTGGCGCCACTCCTTGGGCCTGAAGTTCATCGGCACCAGCACGCCGATCCGTCCGCTGCGAACATGGCGCTCGGCGTTCCATGCGTCGATCGCCAGGTGGAGGGCGGCGACCAGCAGGTCGTTCACGGTGGCCTTGCCGTCGCCGAGCGTCGCCGTGGCCACCTCGGACAACGCGACCTGGTGGAACCCGAAGCCCGGGAGGTCGCGCCCGCCGTCGGGCGCCAGCGGCGTCGGGCGGCTCAACAGGTCG
The DNA here is from genome assembly GCA_035550945.1 of Acidimicrobiales bacterium. Classification (GTDB taxonomy): domain Bacteria; phylum Actinomycetota; class Acidimicrobiia; order Acidimicrobiales; family AC-14; genus DASZOE01. The sequence continues at coordinate 5,546 of DASZOE010000419.1, read as the reverse complement.
GTCGCCTTGTCGGCGAGGGCCCGCGACCGGTTGCGTCGGGTGTTCGGGTCCCCGGCGTCGAGCAGACGCACGACGTCGCGCGCCTCGGAGAGATCAACCGGCGGCGGGGGGTCGTCCACGCCCCGATAGGCCCGGGCCACCGAGTGGAGCAGGCGCAGGCAACCAAACCCGTCGAAGGCAGCGTGGTTGGCGCTGAGCATGAGGACGTCGCGCCGCAGCCCCCTGGCCAGGCGCAGGCGAAGGGGTGGAGACTCGACCAGGGGCACGGGCAGGCTGTAGAACTCGGCTCGCGCCTTGTTCAGGGTGTCCTCGTCGTCCCACTCGACCGTGCTCAGGGGTTCGACGTCGGCGCCCGCTGGCACCTCCCAAGACCAGGTCCGGTCCCGGTGGCGGGCCGGGAGTTGTCGGACCCTGGCCATCGGATGACGGTCGAGCCCCGCAGTGACGGCGCGATCCAGCCGATCGCCGTCGAGTCGGCCCTCGAGTCCCAATTCGCACTGGATGGTCCAGGGCTCGGCGGCGGTGTCGAGGAGGTGGACGGACTCGTCGATGACCGTGAAGGGCAGCCGCAGGCGCTCGCCTGGGGCGTCACCTGCGCGCTGGACGGTCATCGAGGCCGTGCGCTGCGCCACACGTCACCGCTGCGACAGCGGCGCCAGCTGCTCACACTGGACGTCGTCATGCCGACGGTCTACCCGGCCCCGTCGGGCTCGATGGCGCGCACCGGTTCAGCAGGTGATCCGGCAACGATGGTGTAGGGGTCGACGTCGTCGAGCACGACCGAGCCCACCCCGACGACGGCGTTGGGGCCGATCCGGCAGGGCCCAACCACGATGGCGTGGCTCGCCACCCATACTCCTTCGCCGATCACCACATCTTGGCCTTCGGCGGCGATGGCCTTCTGACGCTCCTCGCCGAACTTGTTGACGTCGTGGCTGCCGGTCAGGACCGAGACGTTGTGGCCGAAGAAGGCATAGGCGCCGACGCTGACCTCTCCTCCGGACAGGTTGAACAGGGCGTTGTTGACGACGGCGGTGGGATCGATGTGCAAGCGCGAGCGGTCCCCGTGGACGAGCATCCGCTGCAGCGGGTCCTCGGGTGCAGTGTGTGGTTCCCGGTCCAGGTGGTCGGCCAGCACCCTGCGCACCGCCTCGTCCACGCGACGGGTGATGGTCCGACCGAGGAGGCGATCGATGATTCCCACAGCATTCCCTTTCTCAGGCGGCGGGCCGCCGGATGCTCACGTGTCGCGCTCGCCGAGGCCAGTTGCGAGCTCCTCTTCGCGGAGGGCGCCTCCGGCCTGCTCGTCGAGTGGAGGCGTTGCCTTGCCCGCGCGCTCGCGGAGGCCGGACAGGAACTCGGCGATGGCCTCCACCGACGTCCGAGACGGGCTCCAGCCCAGTTCGGAGCGCGCTCGGCTGGTGTCCATGACCGGGAGACTGAGGGCGAGGTCGACGAGCATGGGGCTGGCCGGGATGAGATGTAGCCGCCACCCGGCGGCCACCGCTTGGCGCAAAGGCCTTGCCGGAAGCTTCACTGGCCGGGCGCCGAGCAACCCACCCAGCGTCTTGGCGTCGAGCACCGGGTCGGCAGCGATGTTGAACGCGCCGCGGGCGGACCCGAGGATCGCCAGCCGGTAGGCGCTGGCCGCATCCAGCGTGTGCAACGCCTGGAACCGCAGGCCGGGCAGGTCGGGCACCAGAGGAAGGAGGCCGGGGCGTACCAGGGAGTTGGGCAGAAGGGGCCCGGCGAAGAGGCGACGTTGCTCCGACGCCGACTCTCGCTTGAAGATGAACCCCGGGCGCAGCCGCACCACCCGGACCTCGGGATGGACCTGCTCGAAGGTGTCGAGCACCCGTTCCACATAGGACTTCTCCCGTCCGTAGGCGGCGGTGGGAAGGGCGTGAGTCGGCCACGTCTCGTCCACCGCCTCATCGACGGGCCCCGGCGAGTACGCGCCGACCGAGGAGGCGTGGACGAGGGCGGGAACGTCTGCCGCGGCCACCGCGTCGAACACGCGGATGCTGCCCAGCGCGTTGTTGCGCCAGGTGGCGACGGGGTCGTGGGTGGGCTGGAAGATCCATGCCAGGTGAACGACGACGTCGGCGTCCCGGAAGTGGGCGACAAGGTCGTCGCTGGCGACGTCGGCCCGGACCCAGGTGGTCTTCGGCGGCTCCCAATCCGGAACCCGGCGAGCCATGCCGGCCACCGAGGTGACCTCGGGCTCATTGGCCAGGGTCTCGATGAGGCTCGTGCCCACGTTCCCTGTGGCGCCCGTGATGACGACTCGCATGTGTCCCCCCGACTGACGCCCCCGGTCCTACCCCGGGGGGAGTAGTGGCGAACGCGTGGAGCGTGTGCATCACCCCGGCGCTCCGAGTCAAAGGCAACGAAAGCGGTTGCCGGCTGGCTACTTGCGAACCTTCTGGGTCAGCGCCTTGGCCAGGTCTCGAGCGGCGCCGCCGCCGCCCCCCTCCCCTCGAGCGAGGTCAGTGCGAGTGCTCCACCCGGGCCACGAGCAGCTGCTTGGCCTGGTCAGCTGTGCGCTTGTAGCCCTGCTTGACCTGACGGAAGAACTCGGCCAGCTCGTCGTCGCCGGCTCCCTCCGCGTCGTGGATGTACTTGTCGATCGTGGAGCCACCTTCGAGGGCGTGGTACAGCACGCTCACCAGGTTGTAGTGGGGATCCGGCGTTCCCGTCGCACCCTGACCAGTGTCGCTCATGGTTTTCCTCCGCGTGACTCGGCTCTGGTCTGGCCTGTCTACCCCTTGTCTTCCTCGCCCACTCGTCGCAGAGCCTGATGGCCGTTGGCGCCCAAAATCCCTTTCCGGCGCGACGTCGGGACGGACAGCCCCGCTCCCTCGGCCGGACGCGCCGCTGCGGCCGGCCGGGCAGACAGACACCCTCGGCGGCGCCAGGAGGTCCGGTCGATGCCAACGACCGTCACCGTCACCGTCGTCGCAGCTCTCGGGGTCGAGCCGGCCGTCAGTAGCTCTCGCCCGCCCAGCCGGGGGCCGGCCGGGGGGGCACGAGGCGGTCGCGGAACACAAGAGCCACGACGACCCCGAAGACGAAGCCGCCGACGTGTGCGGCCCAGGCCACTCCGGAGTTGGGGCTGACAAAGAACTGCGACACGAACCAGAATCCGAGCAGCCACTTCGCCGAGATCTCGGCAAAGAACCCGAAGAAGAAGATCGGGACGATGGAAAGGATCGGTGCGTTGGGGAAGAGCACCAGGTACGCCCCCATGACTGCGGCAATGGCGCCGGAGGCCCCCACCACGGGGACGGTACTCGTGGGTTCGAGTGCGACATGGGCCACGGTCGCGGCGATGCCCCCGGCCAGGTAGAAGACCACGTACCACCAGGGCCGGAGCCGGTCCTCGATGTTGTTCCCGAAGACCCAGAGAAAGAGCATGTTCCCGCCCAGGTGCAACAGCCCGCCGTGGAGGAACATCGACAGCAGAGCCGCCAGGTAGACGTTCTTTCCGGGGGCGAACGTGTCACCCGAGCGGTCGTCCCTGCAGGCGGTGCTGTCGCCGTCGCCGAAGGTGTCGATCACCTCCCCGTCGGTGAGCGGACGGCCCTGGACCAACTCGCAGGGAATCGCGGCGTTCCGCACCGTCCAGCGGATCTCTTCGACCTGCTCCCGCGCCGTTCGCTCGACGAAGGCGCCCTGTCCGCTCGGCTGGACGAAGAAGTAGATCCAGACGCACGCCCCGATGAGGACCAAGGTCACGACCGGAAAGCTGGTCGTCGGGTTGTAGTCCTTGAGCGGGATCACGTGTCATCCCTACCCGGGCTGCCGCCTCGGACTGGCGCGTCGGGACGGGAACCGCTAGAGCCAGCCTCGTCTGCGGAACAGGACGTACAGCCCGACGGACCAGGTGGCCATGACGAGGAGAGTCAGCGGGTAGCCCAGCACCCATCCGAGCTCGGGCATGTGCTCGAAGTTCATCCCGTAGATGGCCGCGATCATCGTCGGGATCGCCACGATCGCCACCCAGGCCGAGATCCTGCGCATGTCCTCGTTCTGGCGGACTCCGACCTGGGCCAGGTTGGCGGTCAGGGCGCTCGACAGGAGGTTGTCGATCGCCTCGACGCGCTGGGCGATCCGCAGCACGTGGTCGTGCACGTCCCGGAAGTAGTCGAGGAGGAGGGTGTCCGTCGTGCGCACCTTGCCCTTGGCGAGGTCGTCGACCGGGTCGTCGAGGGCGACGACCGCCTGGCGGAACTCGAGGACCTCGGACTTCAACCGGTAGATCCGCTCGGCATGGTTCTTGCGCTCGTCCGAGAAGACCTGCCGCTCGATCTCGTCGATGTCGGTGTTGAGGCCGCGCACGACGAGCGCGTAGTCGTCGACCACCCGGTCGACGATTGCGTGCAGCACCCCGAGGGGCCCGCACTTCAGCCGAGCGGGATCGGCCTCCAGCATCCTGCGGACCTCGAGGGGGACGTCGCTCTTCCCGTGCTGGACGGTGATGAGGAAGTCGCCACCGAGGAAGAGCATGATCTCGCTCAGGCTCACGACCTCGTCGGGGTCGACGTACCGTGCCGGCTTCAGGACGATGAACAGCGTCCGCCCGTACGTCTCCAGCTTCGGGCGCTGATGGGCGTGAACCGCGTCCTCGACGGCCAGGGGGTGCAGGTCGAACTCTTCGATCACCGACGCGAACTCCGTCTCGGTGGGTTCGTTGAGCGCGATCCACACGAAGGTGTCGGGCGACGCGTGGGCGGCTGCGAGGGCCTCCTCGAGCGCGCACTCGCCCTCCCGCCGCACTCCGTTGTCATAGACGGCACAATCGGCGATCACGCCGAGAGTCTTGCAAACAGCAGCCTGAGATTCGGGGTTCGCCGGGTCTATGCTGTGGCCCGAGTCGCCACCCTGAGATGCGCGGTCTCCACCTATTGCGTCCTCCACAGGACCCGAGCTGGCAGTGGCGGGAGTTCCACGTTGTCCACCGGTAGAGCTGCGCCGAGGAGCGTCGCACGACGGGGCCGGAGAGCGGCGCCCCCGCCGTCGCTCGGGAATCGTTGACCGACGGCGCGGTGGAACAGGTGGAGCGGACCGCGGGCGGCCCTCCCCTCCTCGAGGTCAGCGACCTGGAGGTGTGCTTCAACGGTGACGTCGAGGCCCTGCGGGGGGTGAGCTTCTCCCTCCAGCGGGGCGAGTCGCTGGCCATCGTCGGCGAGAGCGGCTCGGGCAAGTCCACCCTCGCCCTGTGCATGGCCGGGCTCGTCCAGCCCCCGGAGGCCCGGGGCAGCGTGCGGGTTCAGGGCACCGAGCTCATGGGGACGTCGAGAGAGACGCTGCGCGACGTCCGCTGGGCGACGGTCGCCCTGGCCCTACAGGGATCGCCGTTCAACCCCGTGGTTCCTCTGGGCGACCAGGTGGCCGAGCCCCTCCGCGACCGGCTCGGGAGGGGCGCGGGCGAGGCCCGGCGGCGGGCCGCCGAGCTCGCCGGCGAGGTCCTCCTCGATCCCGCCCTCCTGGATCGCCACCCCCACGAGGTGTCGGGCGGCCAGCGACGCCGGGCCGCTCTGGCC
>DASZOE010000418.1:0-10040 GCA_035550945.1 Acidimicrobiales bacterium | reverse complement strand
GCGGTGGTCGTCAAGGGAGAGGGAGACGGCCGGGTGACGATCATCGACGGCGAAGACGACGCGGACGACGGGGGCCGGGGCACAGGGGCTGGCGCGACCATCGGCGCGGTGCTCGGGATCTCGACGGCCCCCGCCGAAGTGGTCGTCGGCGAATCGGCGGGTGCCATCATCAGTGCGGTCCTCGAGATCGCCGACGTGGAGGACTCCGAGGCCGTCGCCGCCAACATCATCCAGTCGGTGCCGCCCCGCAAGACCGCCGTTCTGGCCGTCCTATCGGAGCCGACGCGGACGGCGCTGGATCGCCTGGCGATCAAGTGCGGCGCCGAGCTCGTACGCCGGCCCCGCGCCGATGTGGACCGTGATGTCGCCGCCGTGAAGGCGGCCGAGCTGTCCGCCCGTCGAGGACCCGTGCTCGACCGGCCCGTCGGCGAGCGGATAGCGGAGGTCAGGGACGCCCTGCGTGAGGCGCTCAAGCCCACCCGTTGAACCGCCGCTGCGACCGGCGTCAGGCGGGCGCTCACCGCCTCCCGGTCAGGGCCTTCTTGGCGTCTCTGAGGCGGTCGCCGATCGTGCGGGCGCTGGCCGCGTCGCGGTACGCCTCGAAGACGGCCTGTTCGGCGGACGCCAACTGACGCTCGACGTCGGCACGTGGGCGTCGGAACACGGAGGCTCCCGGGGCCGTCGCGGCGCGATCGAGCGCATCGGGAGTGGGCTCGTCGACGACGGCGACCACCGCCGCCCTCCGCGGAGGAACGGCCCGACAGACGCTCGTCACGACCGCCCACGAGTCCTCGTCGTCGGCGACGTCGAACAGCGCACCGACGGAGGCACCGGTCCCTGCACCCACGAGCAACCCGATGGGACCGGTCAGTACCCCGAGCACGAGGCCGATGGTGGCCCCCGCCGCCGTTCCACCCCTCGTCGGGTCCTCTTCTCCCTCGAGGACGGTGATCCGCCCGTCTACGGCCCGCTCGACGAGCGCTGCGGCGTGCAACCGGAGCTCCCGGCGACCACTTCGTTCGTGCAGCCTCTGCATCATCGCCCGTCCCTCCGTGAGGTCGGGAACGGTGATGAGGACGACGCTCTCCATGCCTACCTCCGTACAGTCGGCGTTCGTACGGGCGGTGCCGATCACGCGGCGGCGATCCCCGGCAGTGTTGCCCATCGTCGCCGCCCGTGACGTGCGGCCGGCCACCGTCGGGCAAGGCTGTGACCCGATCGTTACGACCTCTGCGGCAGCGACCGTCCCCATGAGCGTCGACCTCGCTCTGTCACAGTCAGGTAACACTTCCGAGCGGTGCAGGGCCGCGGTGGTAGGGATGCGAGCGACACTGCCGACCCACCAAGGATGCGACGTGGATGCCAAGCAGGGCCTCCTGGACCTCTTCGGGGCGCCGAGCGACGAACACCCTGCACGCACGACCCTGCGGCGAATCGTCACGACGGACGTCACCGTGAGCCAGCTGCTGGAGGGTTCCTCGAAGGAGCCCATCCGCCTCGTCAAGCTGGCCGAGAGGTTCACCACCGCCGATGCCGATGCGCCGGACCTCGACCTTCCGTCCTCGGCGGTGATTCTGCGCCGGACCGAGCTCTTCCAAGGAGCGGTCAGCGGCGAGAGCTTCGCCTACGCCGACTCTGTCGTCACGCCCGGTGGTCTCGACCCTGACGTCGTCGACCGGTTGGTGGGGAGTGACCAGCCTGTGGGTCGGGTCCTCGGCCACTACCTGGTCGACGCCTTCCGAGAGGTCCAGAGCGTGGGCTTCGAGCGTGCCGGCACCTGTGCGACGCACTTCGGCGTCGCGCCGGATTCCATGGTCCTCGTCCGTCGATGCCGTATCCACGCCCAGGGCCGGCCGGTGATGCGGTCGACCCAGAAGTTCCCGATCGGTCATTTCTGACACCTCCGTTCCACTCGAGAGGGACGCGTGGACCCTCGGCCAGGCGCGGCCCGGAGAGGCAGGCGTGACGCCGACCGAGGAGCCCATGAGGCCTTCGGGGTGGTCGAGAGCCGGCCTGATCACGATCGCCGCTCTGGCGGCTCTGGACGCGGTGCTCGGGCCCGAGAACAATCTCAGTGGGAGCTTCGGCGTGGCGCCCTTCCTCACCGCCGTCGGCGCCCACCCGGCGGCGACAGGCGTCGTCGGGGCGCTCGCTCTGTTCGTCAGCGGGCTCACCGCGCTCGGCGATCATGTCCCCGCCGAGGTCGCGCTCATCCGCATGGGCATTGTGGCGGTCGCAGGGATCGCCGCCACCGCTGCTGCCGGCCGTCGCCGAGCGGGTGAGGCGAGGCTCCGCAAGGTCACTCGGGTCGCAGACGTCGCGCAGCAGGCCATCCTCGAGCCGCTCCCGCAGCAGATCGACGGCTACCACTTGGCGGCGAGCTACGTCTCGGCCACCGAGGAGGCGAGCGTGGGCGGGGATCTGTACGCGCTGGTTCGACGGGCAGACGGTGCCCGGCTGCTTCTGGGGGACGTTCGTGGCAAGGGGCTCGAGGCCGTTCAGCTGGCCGCCGCCGCCATGCGGACCTTCCACGATGCCGCGCTCACGACGGAACGCCTGGAGGAGCTGCCCCGAGCCTTCGAGGAGGCTCTCCTCCTCAGACTGGGACCGGAGGACTTTCTCACGTGCCTGATGGTCGAGCTCGGCGCCGATCACACGGTGGCGGTCGCCAACTGCGGCCACCCACCGCCGCTCCTCCTCTCCGGTGGCGGCACCACCTCGCTCGAGCCCCAAATCTCCGTGCCGCCGGTGGGGCTCGGCGCCAGTGGCGTCGTCAGGCGGGTCGCCCTCCATCCTGGAGAGCGGCTCCTGCTCTACACCGACGGCCTCGTCGAGGCCCGCGACATGACCGGCGCGTTCATTCGCCCGGAGGAGATCCTTGCCGGGATCGACGACCACGACCTCGGAGACGTAGCCGATGAGGTGGTCCGCCGGCTGGAGGAGCGCACCGGCGGCCGGATCCGGGACGATCTGGCTCTGGTGCTCATCGAGTCGACGGGCGACCGTCCCCGTGAACGAGACCACGACCTCGTGGCCGGGCAGGACGGCGCCCGGTTGCCGTCGACCGGGTCCTAGTCGCGGACCGGTCCCGGAGTGGGATCGCCGAAAATCGTTACCGGATTGTAACGTCCGGTCCGGGGCCCCAGGGTACGAAGAGAGTGCCAGTCCGAATCACGAATCCGTCCCACGGGGAGGGAGCCAAGAGATGCCCGATCGCAGCTGGAAGGTCCCGCCACAAGAGAATCCCGAACCGGCGGTGACCCGCCGTACGGGGGGTGAGGGTCGTGGGTAGGGGGCGCGCGTTGGCTGCGGTCTTGACGGTCGTCGCCGTGCTGGGTCTCCTCATCTTCGTCGCCGTCGCCATCAACACCTTCGACACCGAGGAATACGTGCCGGCCGTAGGCACGGCCCCGCCGGCCGACGTGGGCAGCGCCGCACCCGACTTCGACGCGACGCCTCCGCCCCAGGCGTCACCGCCCGTGGGCGGGGTAGCGACCGGCGGCGGGGCCACGGCCGCAGGCAGCACCAGCGTCGCGCTGCCGGTCTTCGGCGGACTGGCCGCGCTGGCCCTGCTGGCAGGTGCACGGATGCTCTGGCGGCCGCGAGGAGCCTGACGTCGGCGTCGTCGTGGGCGTCACCCACAGACGGCGGGGGGCGGCGGCCGCCGCCGTCCCCACCGCGGCCCTCCTCGTCGCTGCGGTACTTCTTGCGCTGACCGGCGTCGGTGCCGTTCTGGCGCGGCGCGGTGAACCCGTCGCGCCACGCGCCGACGCCATGGCCGAAGCGGGCGCGGTTCAGGGCCCGGGGGCCGACCGGGCCGCGGTCCCTCCGGGTGACCCGGTCACGGTGCGCATTCCGGCGGTCGGCGTCGTTGCCCCGTTGGTGCCGCTCGGGACCGCCGCTGACGGCACCCTCGAGGTGCCCCGCTACGAGGAGGCCGGTTGGTACGCAGGGGGGAGCCGACCGGGTGACCCGGGCCCGGCCGTGATCGCCGCCCACGTCGACTCCACGACCGGACCGGCCGTCTTCTACAGGCTCGAGGATGCGAAGCCGGGCGATGTCGTCCACGTCGACTACCCGGAGGGGACGGTGACCTTCGTCGTCCGGGAATCGCACAGCTTCCCCAAGACGGGGTTCCCGACCGACCGCGTGTACGGCCCGACGGAGGGCCCGGAGCTGCGTCTCATCACCTGTGACGGGACGTTCGACCGGAGCACCCGCAGCTACAGGTCCAACCTCGTGGTGTGGGCCGACGCGGCCGAGACGGCCTAGCTGCGGCGAGACGTCCGCCGCTTCCGGTGGCGCACCGTGCGGTGCAGGTGGGGGGCGGCCCACCCGGCGACGACACGGGCCACGCCCAGTAACAGCTGGACTCGAGGCGCCGGCGCTCGGGCGCTCACCGGTACGGGCGGTGCACCGGCACCGGTGGTCACCCGGGCACTCGCCGGCGTACGCGCCGGCTCCCGGTCGCCTTGGTACCGCAATGCACCGCCGGGCCACCCGCTGGCCGGGCCCACGAGACGGATGAGGGCGGGAATGAGCAGTGACCGGACGACGAAGACGTCGAGGAGGATGCCTGCGGACATGACGAACGCGAACTCGCGGAAGGGCCTGAGGGGGACGATGGCCAGGATGGCGAAGCTCATCGCCAGCGTGATTCCCGCCGCAGTGATCGCTCGGGTCGATCGGGGGACGGCGACCCTGATCGCGGCGACGAGAGGCTGAGAGCGCGCCTCCGCCCAGATGTACCCCACGCCGAAGATCGTGTAGTCCGACGCCAGGGCGACGAGCAGGACCGTCGCTGCGAACGGGACGTAGAAGGTGAGGCCGCTGCCGTCCGGTCCCTGCTGGAAGACGAGAGTCGTGAGCCCCAGAGAGGCTGCCACCGCGAGTCCGTTGGCGGCCATGAGGTAGAGCGGCGCTATGAGCGCTCTCAGGAACAGCGCCAGCAACAGGAACCCGAACCCGCAGGCGAGCAGGATGACGAGCACCAGGTCGTCCTCGGTCTGGGACACGACGGCGTCGGCCAACGCCGTGTCGCCGGCGAAGGCGGCGGCCGCCTCCGGGACTCCAGCCTCTGCCAACAGCCTCGGCATGGCAGCGCGGAGACGACGAAGATTGTCGATCGCCTCGCTGCCGAGAGGGTCGGTGCCCGAGAGCAGCACATAGCGAGCCGCGTCCCCGGACGTGGAGAGCACCGCCCCCAGGCTCCTGGGGCTCGGCTGCTCGCGGGGGCCAGCGACGCCGGCGACGCCAGGTTGGTCCTCAATGAGCTCCTCGAGCCGAACCAGCGCCGCCCTTCGCTCGGTGATGCCGGGCTGCTCGACCAGGAGCACGATGGGCGAGAGGATGCCGGGCAGGAACCCCCGGGCGGCGGCGTCGGCGGCTCGGGCAGGTTCCGCCTCGTCGGGCAGCGATTCGATGACGGCGAAACCGAGATCCAGGTTCCTGAGAGGGGCCGCGGCCAGCAGCAACCCGATGCTGGCGACCGTGACGACCACCGCCGCACCTCGCCGCCGGACGACCACGTCCATGAGGCGCCGCCCCGCCCACTGCATGGCCTCGGCCTTCCTTCGGCGGGCGGGGGCGGGCCGGTGGCGCAGGCTCGGCCAGAACACGGCGCGACCGAGAATCGCGAGGCACGCAGGGACGAACGTGACCGCCACGGCCAGGCTCAGCAGGATCGTCAAGGCCATCCCGGGGCCGAACGCCCGGAAGGCGCCCACCTGGGCGACGAGAAGGGCGAGGCTGCCGCCAGCCACGGTGAGCCCCGCGACGAAGACGATGGGGCCGAACTCGGCGGCACTGTGGCGCGCCGCCTCCACCCGGTGGTCCCCGGCGAGCAATCGCTCTCGGGTTCCCGCCAGGAAGAAGATCGAGTAGTCCGTCACGATCCCGAGGAGCAGGGCGACGAGGACGGGCTCGATCTCGCTCGGGATCTCGAGACCGAACTGCTGGCCCGCCCAACCGGCCACATGAAGGATGACGACCAAGGCGAGGCCCGCAGTCGTGACCGTTACCAGCGCCGCGCCGAGGGCCCGGAAGTTGAGGGCGACCACCAGGATGATGAGCACGACCGTCGCCCGCTCCACTACTCCAAGGCGGCCGCGAATGGCTTCGAGTTGGGCCACTCGGGCGGGAATGACGCCGCTCACGCCCACGAGGTGGTCCTCCGGGTCACTCAGGTAGCGCTGGGCATAGGCCGCGGCCACCCTCGTCTGGGTCCGGAAGCTCACGTCGGGCCGGAAGTACAGGTAGGTGACGAGCGTCGTCCCATCCTCCCGGGACCCGGGGACGACCCTGAAGCTGTTGGTGACGGGGAGGGCGAACTCGATACGACGCAGGTCCGGAGGCTTGGCCACATTGAACTCGAGGGCGGCGGCGATGGCGCCGATCTGGGTCGCCGACGAGAGACCGGCTGGGTCGCGCTGTACGACGGCGGTGCGGGTGAGGACGGGGAAGCCGAACCTCTCGAACGATCGGATCTCCGTGCGCAGAGCGGGGTTGTCGGCAGTGGTGAGGCCACCGAACTGGCCGCCGCCGCCCGCTTCGTCGAGGCCGGGGAGCGTGATGGCCACGGCGAGGCCGCCCAGGAGCCAACCGCCGACCAAGACCCAGCGGAGCCGAACCACGGCCGCCGCGTACCAGCGACTCACGGCCGGCGTCAGACGGACCGGGTCCGGGCGCCGTGCCTGCCGCGGGAACGCGCTCGGGGCCCGGCCAGCCCGAGCCGCGTGAGCTCGGCGTTGGCCAGGCGTCGAAAGGCACCGGTCCGCAGGTCCTTCCAGGGCTCGGCCGTGACCTGGGTCAGGACGTCGTATGGCAGGTGGTGCACGGCTCGGCGGGCCAGGTACTCCTCCAGGCCACCGCTTCCGTCGTCTCGGGCGAGCGCCTCGGCCACACCCCGTCGGTCTCGCCGCAGGGCGAGGCGGTCCGGCACGCGGGCCACGAGAACGGACGTCACGGGCACCAGCACGAGAGAGACGCCGAGCAGGACGCTCAACCGGCCGATGGCCTCGCGGCTCGCCCGGCCTTCGTCCTCGATGTCGCTGGCCGCGACACGCACGCGGTCCGCCAGCCGGGAGGTCGTCTGCCCGACGACAGGTAGCCCACCTAGCTGCTCCAAGGCGCGTCCGGCCGTGTCCAGCGCCCGGCCCGAGTCCACGATGGTGTCGCTCACCGCCGCCAGCCTCCTGACCTGGACCGCAGTCAGCAAACCGAGGACGAGCCAGAGGAACACCCACAGGACGGCGCCCAACCCGACTAGGCGACGATCCCGCTGGTTGACGGGGACCATGGCCATCGGTCGTCCTTTCTCGTCTTTCCCGGCCGCTAGGGCCGGAGCTGCTCTTGGCAGGCGGCTATCCGTGCCGTGACCCGTCGTCGGAGCCGGTCGAGGTCGGCGAGGACCTCCTCGATGCGTTCGACCTGGAACCGGCGGAGGGTCTCGAAGCCCTGGCCCAAGAGCTGGAGGACCTGCTCGGCGGCGCGCAGGGCGTCGGCGCAGTCATCCGGCAACGCCGGGACCACGACGGTGGTCGTCGAGGGACTGGTGGACGGCGTCACCGGCGATCGGGCCGCCGGCGCGCCCCGTTCGGAGCCGTCGTCGATGCTGCGACCGACGGCGAAGCCGAGGACGAGCCCGACGACGAGAGCCACCGCCGCGGCGAAGGCCCCGCTGCGGTACCAGACGCCGGGCCGGCGGCGGACGAGAGCCGGTGTCGGCTCACCCAACGGAGGCAGCTCGTCCCGCCGCGGCTCGGGCATGTTCGGACTACGCCGGACCCGACCTCGATGGCATGGTCAGCGGCCAACGTCCACTTGGTCGATCTCTCGTCTGATGTCGGCCCAAGCGTCGGCGTTCGTCACGTCCGTCTCCTGGATCCGCGAACAGAGGTCCTCGACTCGTCCGGCGGCATCGGACTCCGCCTTCCGCAGACGTTCCAACGCGTCGCGGCACCGCTCGAGCAGCTGCTCCTTGAACCTGGGGGCATCCTCTGTACGGATCTGGTCGAGCAGCCGCTCAGCGTCGGTGCGCACGCTGGCCCAGATGTCCTGCGCCGCGGCCCGCGCGTCGCGCGCCGCTTCCTCCGTCTGTTGCTCGACGGTGTCCACGGTGGTTTCGCCGTTGTCATCGCCGCAGCCGGCGAGTGTCAGCGCTCCGACCAAGATGACCGTCTCGAGCTTCCTCCGGAATCCCATGGCTCGTCTCTTCCCGAAGTGCGTAACCATCGCGCTTCCGACTTGTAACGGTTGCGTCACGCGTCGACGGCGGGCCTCGGCAGAGCAAGCGCAGGCGCGGCCGTCAGTGGGCGTCGAAGCGGTAACCCGCGCCGCGGACGGTCGTGATGTACCTCGAGTCGCGCGGATCGTCCCCGAGCTTGTCGCGCAGCCGCTTGACGGCCATGTCGACAAGGCGCGAGTCCCCCAGGTAGTCGTAACCCCACACCCGCTGGAGCAGGAGCTCGCGGCTGAGCACGCGGCCGGCGTGGCCTGCGAGCTCGGCGAGCAGCCGGAACTCCGTGGCCGTCAGGTCCACCGGCCGTCCCGACTGGGTGAGGCGGAACGCCGAGATGTCGATTTCCAGATCGCCGGTCTTGAGTATGGGCAGGTCCTCGTCGACGGCCCGCCTCCGAAGGGCGGCCCGAACCCGGGCGACGAGCTCGGGGCCGTTGAAGGGCTTCGTGACGTAGTCATCGGCGCCGAGCTCCAGGCCGGCCACCACGTCGATGGGGTCGGTGCGGGCCGTGAGCATCACGATGGGGACCTGCGATTCCCGCCGGATGGCACGGCACACGCCGAACCCGTCGAGCGACGGGAGCATGAGGTCGAGAAGCACGAGGTCATACCGGTTCTCGGCGACCATCTCAACCGCCTGCCGGCCGTCAGCCACGGCGCTCACTCGGAGACCGGCGCGCTCCAACAACAGGCTTGCCGTCTCCCGAACCGTCGGGTCGTCCTCCACGACCAGGACGCTCTCATCCATGAGTCACCGTCTCCTCCTCCTCTGCCGGTCGGTGCGCGTCCCCGGTCACATCCATGACGAGACGGAGGGTCAGTCGAACCGCACCGAGTCCGCGAGGAGACACCTCTGTCCCTCGAGGCCGACTGTCTCCGAGCCCAGGTCGACCGCAAGCTCCGATTCGAGCTCGGCCCGGCGGAACGTGCGAACGTCGCCACTCACGGCAACGCGCTGGCCGTCGAAGACCGGCTCGGCTCGTCGCAGGACGACGATCAACGGTTCCCGTGATGCGCTCCCGAGCTGTATCACGTGCGCGCCGAAGGTACGCGTGATCCGACCGGCGACAGTGATGTCCTCGCCGGTACGTGCCACCGGCGTCGTAGGCGGAGCGGCACGGTGGAGTGCGTCGTCGCGACTCGCAGTGCACGAGCCAAGGGCGATGGACGCCGAGAAGACTGCGAGCGCGGCGACGTGTCGGCGCCCCCACCCCCGTCGAGCGACGGGGCGTGCCGCGCGCCCTCCTCTTCCCGCCCCGAGGGCCCGAGACGATGCGGTCGTCCGAACCGCATTCCTCGCCCGTACCAGGCCGAGGTCCTCGACCATCCCCCGAAGGCTGAGAACGCCCAGCATCCCCTCCTCGCTGCCCTCGACGCGACGACGCCCGGCGGCGTCGGCCATCTCCACACTTTGTCGCCTGGCCAGAACGGCCGCCACGTTCGGGCGTCACAATCCGGTCACGGCTCCTCGCCGGCCCCGGGAGACGCGACCGGCGCGGCAGGAAGCCGCAGGGTGAACCGGGCCCCGCCGCCCTCACGGTTGGCGACGATGATGGAGCCGTTCTGGAGGTGGGCGTTCTCCAGGGCGATGGACAGCCCGAGCCCGGCACCACCACCCCGAGCGGGATCGGCCTTGAAGAAGCGGTCGAAGACGTGCGGCACCTGGGCCCCGTCGATCCCCGGCCCTCGATCTAGGACATGGATCTCGACGCAGCCGTCGTCTCGACTGGTGGTCACCTGCACATCCCCGCCCCCGTGCCGTATCGCATTGGACACGAGGTTGCCGAGCACCCGCTTGAGAC
>DASZOE010000417.1:0-2746 GCA_035550945.1 Acidimicrobiales bacterium | reverse complement strand
CCGACGCTCGAAGAGCTGGCCCGGGACACGGGACTGACGCCGGAGCGGGTCCGCGACGCCCAGCGGGTCGCGCCCGATCCCGTCTCGCTCTTCGAGCAGGTCGGCGACGACAATGCCGAGCTGGCCGACTTCCTCGAGGACCCCAGCGCCCAAGCATCCTTCGACGCCGCCGTCATCGCCATCGAGCGTGAGGAGCTGCGGACCGTGCTCGCCACCCTCTCCGAGCGCGAGCAGCGGATTCTCGAGCTGCGGTTCGGCCTCGTCGGCGACCGTCCCCGCACCCTGGAGGAGGTCGGCCGGGAGTTCCAGCTGACCCGGGAGCGCATCCGCCAGATCGAGGCCAAGGCCCTGGCCAAGCTCCGGCACCCGGCCGCTCCGCCGAACCGTGAGGGCGACGGCGCCTCCCGTCGCCATCCACCGGGGTCCTCAGTCGAGCGCGGCCGAGGGGCCGGCCGCCCGGCCTAGACCGGCGAGGGCCTGGGCCGTCTCCCGCTGGAGGACGGGCAGGTCGTCGGGGGGGAACCAGCGCACCTCCAGTATCTCGGGCGAGACCGGGTTCGGCCGCTGGCCGTCCTCTCCCCCGGCCAGCCGGGCCTGGAACACGACGTCGACGCGCCGGCGGGGTGGGTCCACGACCACCCGGGGATGGTCCTCGACCTCCACCTCCAGGCCCACCTCCTCCCGGGTCTCCCGGACGGCGGCCAGGGCCGGCGCCTCGTTGCGTTTCAACAGCCCGCCCGGGAGCGTCCAGCCGCGACGGTAGGACTGGCGCACGAGGAGGAGGGCGCCGTCGGACCGCTCGACCAGGCACATGGCCCCCACCCAGTACGACGGCGTCGCCCGGCGGACGAGGAAGACGCGGAACCAGGCGGGCAGGCGCCGGAACAGGCGGTAGAAGGTCTGCCGGATCCGGGACGTCACGAGTGCGAGCTCCTCGCGCCGGTCAGTCGAGCCGGCCCCGGGCGGCCAGGGCCTCGGCGAGCAGCTGGGGGGTGGCGGCCGCGACCGGCGCCCGCTTGTCGCCCGGGCCACGGGCCACCAGGTCACGCTCGTGGGCGTCGGCGATCACCGCTCCGGCCTCCTGGATGACCAGCAGGCCCCCCAGGTAGTCCCATGGACCGTGGGAGTCGGCGCTGCAGTCGATGTAGGCGTCGAGCTGGCCGCACGCCACCGCGCACAGATCGAGGGCGGCGGCGCCCAGGGCCCGGACCTGCCGCCAGCCGAGGCGCACCGACGGGCTGCCGGTGAGGCCCACCACGGCGTCGGCCATGGCCGTGCACCCGGTCGGCTTGGTGGGGGCGCCGTCGCGCCGGGCGCCCTCCCCCCGAACGGCGTCGAAGTGCTGACCCGTCGCCTGGTTGACGACCACTGCGGTGAGAGGGCCCTCGTGGTCGAGCACGCAGAGGCTGGTGGCGAACCAGGGCAGGCCCCGGGAGGCGTTGGTCGACCCGTCGACGGGGTCGAGAACGGCAAGCAGGTCGCGGTCGCCCTCGGTGAGCCCGCTCTCCTCGCTGAGCACGCCCAGACCCGCGCCCACCAGGATCTCCACCGCGGCCGAATCGGCGGCCAGGTCGCTCCGGTACTGGCCGGGACGGGTGCCTGCGGGGCCCCAGTCGGAGAGGTCGTCCAGAGCCCCGCGGACCGCCTCTGCGGCGGCGTCGAGCACCTCGAGCAGGTCCGAAGGGCTCATCCCCCCGACCCTAGGCCCCGCGCCGACCGGCGGGGAACCGGCCCGACGACTGCGTTTGGCCACGCAGGCCTGGCCTACGCTCGACCCGTCCCCCGTCACCGAGGAGGTGGGCGTTGGCCGCCATCGACGTGGCCGGCTACGTGGCCGAGCTGAAGGACCATGCCGTCGACCACGGGTTCCACGTCCACGACGAGCGCCACTTCGTGGAGACCTACTCCCTCCGCCAGGTGTGGGAAGTCGACCTCCACCCCGAGGAGGGCTGCGGCGGGCCGCTCGACCTGCACCTCGCCCTGGAGGTCGAACCCCGCGTGCTGCTGGCCTTCGAGGACGTGGTCGCCGAGCTGGGGGAGGAGGACGAGCCGGCGGACGATTTCCACTTCCCGCTGATCTTCACGTGGGCCCTGCCCCCGCTTCCCAAGGGGCCCGACCTCCTGCTCCTGGCCACCGACATGGCCGGGGTGGGCGGCCCCGAGCTGCCCCTCGAGGTCTCGGCCATCGACTCGTTCGCCTCCGTCACCGACGCCCCGGAGCGCAGCCTCACCGTGGTGGCCCGCCAGCAGGTGTCCCTCGCCCGGGTGCTGGGCGGCGAGGAGCTGCTGTGCGACGTCCTCGACCGCTGCCTGGCCGTCAGCCGCTACCTCCTGGCCCAGTCACCGGAGTGGGGCGTGAGCTGACAAATCCCTTGACGGGAACGGGCGGCGGCCGTATGTTGACTCTGAGCCCCGAGGGGGACTCCAAAGTGCAGCCCCAAATCCTTTCGGGGATGGGGGGCAGCACGGAGGAAGCTTCCTTGGGGCTCACTCGCGCCCGGCTGCCTGTCCGCTCGGCCCGCTCGGGTGCCGCCCGTGGGATTCGAACCACACTTAGAGCGTCCGTTCGAGTCCGGGCTCGTTCGCTAGGCGGTCCGCCGTCCGGGTTCGTTATGGGGAGTCCGTGACCACGGCGTGATCGGAGACCCGAGCTCACGAGCCGAAGGTCGCCTAGAGACGGAGTTCTCCGGGCGGCGGCCAGCGAAAGGCGGAACGGTGTGAGCTCGGACGAGGCAGGCCCCTCGAC
>DASZOE010000416.1:0-10163 GCA_035550945.1 Acidimicrobiales bacterium | reverse complement strand
CTCGTCGGGGCCACCGCGACCCGGCGGTGGGGCACCCTGGCCGCCGTCGCCGGCCTGTCGGTGGCCCTGGCCGAGGGGGGCCGACGTCGAGCGGGCGGCGTCGCCGTCTTCCCGGCCTCCTGCTCGGCCTACGCACCGCTGTGGGTGGCCGAGCGCGCCGTTTGCGTCTGGCTGGCCCTGGCCAGCCGCCTCGCCTGGGGCGGCATCCGCTACCGCGGCCGGGTCCTCCCGCTGGCGGCGACTCCCACCCGTGAGCTCCGCCGGCGGGTGGCCGCCGTACGAGGGGCGGCGTAGCGCCTTCCCCGTCCCGTTCTCGGTGACAGGGGGTCGTCACCCCACGGGCTGGGCCACGCTCTCCACGTCGAGGCGGCCCAAGACCGCGTCCAGAGGCCGTTGCTGGACAACGCCCAGACCCATCCGGCGCGCCAGCTCGGCGGCCCGACGGGCCCGTTCCTCGTCGCTCCGGCGCTGGCCGCCCTCGGGGCCGTCCAGGGCCCGGCGGGCGTAGAGCTGGGCCAGATGGAGATAGGCGTCGGCCGTGGGCTCGTGCTCGACGGAGGACGTCACCCGCTCGATCGCCCGGTCGTCGTCGCCGAGGACGAACCAACCCCATCCCTCCCAGTCGGCGCACACGGCCCTGAAACCGGCGACGACCCTGGGGTCCAGCTTCTCGAGGTCGGCTCCGACCTGCTCGATGGTGGCGACGGCCTCCTTGACGCCGGCGTCGCGCTCGATGTGGGCGGCGGCCAGGTAGATGCGGGCCCAGGTCCTGACCTCCCGCCACGAGAGCTCGTCCCCAGGGGGGCCGACGACCCGCTGATCCGCGTCTTCCCGCGGCGAACCGGCCCCTCCCAGCACCTCCTCGAACTCGTGCTCGCCCTCGCAGAAGTGCCCCATGCGCACATAGGCGACGCCCAGGCGAAGGCGGGCCAGCGGCCTCTGGTGGTCGAGGTGGACGGCGAGCTCGAGCTGGGTCGCCGCCTCCTCGTACTCGTCGAGGTCGAAGTGGGCCCGCCCCAGCCAGTACGCGACCTGGCCGGTCGAGACCGCGGTGGCGGGGCTCTCCCCGTCCGGGCCGGCGGGGTGGCCCCGGAGGTCACAGAGGGCGAGCGTCGTCTTGAACTGCTCCTTGGCCGCCTCGAGCATCGACCGCTTGCGTTCCGGAAAGTGGCACTCGAGCGCCCGCCGCACCAGGGTCTCGGCCAGCCGGAAGTTGGCGTAGGGCCGATCGGGCTCGCAGACGAGGGCGCCTCTCCACGCCGCCTCGGCCTGGGCCAGGTGGCCGAGGGCGAGCTGGACCTCGGCCAGCGTCGCCCTGGCCTGGTAGCTCAGCGGGTTGTGCACCACGGCGGCCTCGGCCTCACGGAGCGCCTCCGCCTGGCGGCCGGCCCCGTGGAGGAGCTGGGCGACCACGGCGTGGACGTCCCGACGGTGGACCTCACGGGGATGGAGCCGGCCCAGCTCGTCCATGAGCTCGAGCAGGCGCTCGGCGACCTTGCCGGCCACGTCCCTGCCCGCCTCCAGCTGGCCGTTCGTCTCTCGCCGGTAGCGGCGAGCGATCTCGAGACAGAGCTGGGTCGACTCCCAGAGCGCCTCGCAGTCGAGGGCGTCCAGCTGCTCGGCGAGCGCCCGGTCGGCGGGGGGCTCCGTCTCCCACCGCCGCCGTTGGGTCTCGAAGCGGCGGATCTGCCGTACCTTGGCCAGCCGCTCCAGCTGCTCGTCGCGGTCCTCGGGGTCCACGCCGCACCTGGCCAGGGTCCGGTACAGGGCGGCGAGGCGATCGAAGCCGCTGTCGGCGAGCTCGGACGGTTGCTCGTACGCCCGCTTCGACGCAGCCAGCGCCTGCCGGCGGAGGTGGGCGCAGTCGTCGCGTGCCTGCTCCCCGCCGTGCGTCTGGCAGAGGGGACCGGCGTACGCCCGAGCCAGCTGAACCCAGAAACGAGGCCGGTCGGGCACGATCTGGACGGCGCGCTCGAAGTGCCGGATGGCGGCGCGCCACTTTCGCCGGGCGGCGTACACCTTGCCCAGCTCGAAGTGGAGCTCGGCGTCGGAGGGGTGGAGGGAGATCCCCTGACGGAGCTGCCACCCCGCCGCCAGGTAGGCGAGCGTCAACCGGAGCGGGCGCTTGTCCTCCCCGTCGTGGCTGTGGTCGTCGGGGCTCGACGGCCGGTTGGCGCGGTAGGCACGGATCCCGGCCAGGTTGCGCAGGCTCGACGCCGCGACCCTCGCCGCCCGGGACTCCCGGCCCTTCAGGGCGGCCTTGCACAGCCGGGACCAGGCCGACCAGACGGCCGCTCGGCGGTCGTCCACGGCGCCGGCCACGTTCCCGGTGCACAGGTTGGCGAGAGCCCGAAGGTGGTAGGACTCGGCCCTCCGATCCCCCAGCTCGACCATGCGGCTGCAGAGGGGCAGCATCTCGTCGTACCGGCCGAGGGCGAAGTAGAGCTGGGCCAGCCCGTAGTAGGGGTCCCAGCGCTCGGGGTTGCGGTCGATGGCGGCCAGGAAGGCGGCCTCGGCCGCGTCCCACTGCTGGAGCTCGGTGGCGACGACGCCGAGGTTGTAGTGCGCCAGGTGGAAGCGGTCGTCGTCGGCGATCGCCTGGACGAAGAGGTCCTTGGCCTTCTCCAGGTTCAGGCGCCGGTCCTTCCTCGTCCGGAGGCACTCCCGGTAGGCCCGGAGGCCGTTGACGTAGTGCCAGGTCGCCTTCCACTTGACCGACCCGCCCGGCGCGAGGTCGGTGAACACCCGGACGGCCAGCTCGTCGAGGAGGTCTTCGGGACGGACCGCCGGATCGCCCGAGGGTCGCGGCGGCGGGTCCACCCGCCACACGTGGCCAACCTTGTCACCCACGGTGCGGGCGCTGACGACCAGCGTGTCCGCCGTGCCGTGGACGGAGCCGACGAGCCGGGGCCCCTGGGCCAGGCGACCGACCAGCGAGGCCAGGGCGCCGATGGGGACCTTGACCGGTCCCACGGCCATCGTCGCCTCGATGCTCACGACCGCGTCGAGGACGTTGGTGACGTCCTCGGCCCGGATCGGCGCGGGGACGTCGAGCGGCTCGCTCGTGGTCTGGTCAGGGTCGCGCTGGGCCTCGGGCAGGGTCCTCTCCTCGTCGAAGAACACGTTCTGCGGTCCTCGTACCGCCTCGGGCACGGCCCGGCTCTCGTCGACGACCCGCATCAGGTCGTAGAGACGGGCCAGCTCGACCTGCAGCAGGGAGCTCATCCCGGGTGCGGTCCGAGGGTCCGTACCGGTGTAGTCGACGAAGTTGGCGACGATCAGCCGCTTGCGGGCGCGGAGCACCCATCGCAGGACGACGAGGATCACGACCAGGCTCAGCGCCCTCAGAAGGTGGCTGCCGACCTCCTTGCCGAAGAGGCCGAGAACCCACGGCACCCCCACCGCCAGGGTGGCAGCCACGAGAGTCCACGGCCCCGACAGGAAGCGGTAGGCCCGCCCCGCCCACCGGGCGGCGAACAGCACCGCGTACCGGAACCACACCGAGAGAATCGCCGTCATCGTCAACCCCGTGAGAGGAGAGCGGCGAGACCCTCTCCCTGATACACAGCCGCCGGCCGCCTGCGGTCAGGACCAGAGCTCGGCCAGCAACCGGTCGACGGCGGCCACGCCGTCCTCCGCCCCGGTGACGGTCGTGGGCGCGACGGGCTCCCCGGAGCCGGGCCCGGCGTGCTCGGCGTGCATGAGGTCGCGGACCGCGGGGCTGAGGAACCGGCTCATCGGCGCGTAGCTGTGGCGGTCGTCGAGGCGGTGGCGATGGTGGTGGTAGCGCAGGGGAACGCTGACCTCGAGCACGTCGCGGGCTCGAGTGACGGCCACGTAGAAGAGGCGCCGTTCCTCGGCAAGGGCCTCTCGGTCGCCGGTGGCCAGGTCGGAGGGGAACATGCCGTCGGCGGCGTGGATCACGTGGACGACGTCCCACTCGCCGCCCTTGGCCGAGTGGACGGTCGAGAGGACCAACCAGTCGTCGTCGAGGCCGGGAGGGCCGGCCAGGTCACCGGTGGACGCGGGCGGGTCGAGGGTGAGGTCGGCCACGAACCGGCTCCGGCTGGCCGCGCCCGTGGCCTGCTCGGCGAGGCGGTCGAGGTCGCCGCAGCGCGCCGGGGCGGCGTCGTAGCGCCGCCGGACGACGGGCTCGAGCCAGGCGCGGAGCCGGTCGACCTGGGCACCGACGGGCGGCGGGGCGACGCCGGCGGGCCCACCCCCGCTGCAGTCGCCGAGGGCCGCCCGCAGGCCGGCCATCTCCTGCCGCGCCGGCTCGGGCACCGCCGGTGCTGCGGCCAGCAAGCGGGCCAGCGGGGACACGGCCGCCGGGTCCTCAGGCGCGCCCTGGCCGCGGTCGGCGCGCACGCCCAGCTGAACCATGATCCGGCTGGCCGTCGCCGCGCCCACGCCCTCCAGCGACCGCAGCACCCGGAACCAGGCCAGCTCGTCCCACGGGTTGTCGAGGAGCCGGAGCAGGGCCAGGAGGTCTTTGACGTGGGCGGCCTCGACGAAGCGCAGCCCGCCGTACTTCACGTAGGGGATCCGGCGGCGCCCGAGGGCCAGCTCCAGGGTGGTGGCGTGGTGGCCGGCCCGGAAGAGCACGGCCTGGGCCCGCAGGGCGACGCCCGCCTCGCGGTGGGCGAGCACGGAGTCGCACACGGCTTCGGCCTGGCTGGCCTCGTCGGCGCACGTGCGGAGCAGAGGCCGCCGCCGCCCGGGCCGTTCCGACCAGAGGGTCTTCCCGGCCCTCCCGGCGCCCTCGGCCATGACCCGGTTGGCCACGGCCAGGATCGGCGGCGTGGACCGGTAGTTGTGCTCGAGGCGAACGACGGCGGCGTCCGGGTAGCGGTCGGCGAAGGCCAGGATGGCGGCGGTGGTGGCGGCCCGGAAGCCGTAGATGGCCTGGGCGTCGTCGCCGACCACGGTCAGGCCCCGGCCGCCGGGCCGCAGCTGGGCGGCGAAGTCGGCCTGGAGCGAGTTGACGTCCTGGTACTCGTCGACCAGGACGTGGTCGAACAGACCGGCGAGGAGGCGGGCGCCCGCCGCGGTCGTGCCCAGGGCCCGCACCAGCAGCAGCAGGTCGTCGAAGTCGCACAGCCGCTGGGCCCGCTTGCGCACGGTGTAGGCGCCGAACACGGCCCTGATGGCGTCGAGGTCGTCGGCGCACCAGGGGAAGGAGCGGGCGAGGACGGCGGACAGGGTCTGGCCGCCGTTGGCCACCGCGCTGAGGACGGCGGCGAGGGTCTCCTTGCGGGGGAAGCGCGTGCCCCGGGCCCTGTCCAGCCCGAGGTCGTGGCGGACGAGCCCCAGCAGCTCGGTGGTGTCGGCCGCGTCGAGGAGGCTGAAGCCCGGGTCGAGGCCGATCAGGGGCCCGTGGGCGTGCAGGAGCCGCTGGGCAACGGCGTGGAAGGTGCCGCCCACCACCCGGGACGCCCGGGCGGGGTCGCCGAGCTGTCCGGCCCGGCCGAGCATCTCGGCCGCGGCCCGCCGCGAGAACGTGAGCAGGCAGACCCGCTCGGGCGGCATGCCCCGGTCGAGCAGGTGGGCGACCCGGGCGGCAAGGGTCGCGGTCTTCCCGGTGCCCGCCCCGGCCAGCACCAGCAGGGGCCGGTCGTCGTGCTCGACCGCCTCGCGCTGCTGCGGGTTGAGCGCCTCGATGTCGAACACGCGTTCGACGCTACCACCCACCGGCCGGCCAACTAGCCACCTTCCGGCGGTAGGCTGGCGCACCGGCGGAACCGGAGAGGAGCACACATCGATGAAGCTCGGGATCGTCGGGAAGGGCGGCGTCGGAAAGACCACGCTGTCGTCCCTCATCTGTCAGACCTACGCGGCCCGGGGGAAGCGGGTCGTGGCGATCGACACCGATTCCAACCCCAACCTGGCCATGAGCCTGGGGCTCGACGAGGACACCGCCAACCGGGCGCCGCTCGTCCCCCGCTCGCTGGTGGTGGGCGACGGGGGCGGCAAGCTCACGCCCGCCGCGCTCCTCGAGGAGTACGGCCTGCGCACTCCGGCCGGGGTCACCCTCCTGCACGCCATGCGGGTCGAGCAGGCCGGCGCCGGGTGCACGTGCGTCTCCCACGCCACGATCCGCAGCCTGTTGGGCATGGCCATGGAGGAGGAGGCTGACGTCACCCTCGTCGACATGGAGGCCGGCCTCGAGCACCTCAGCCGCTCGGGCGGCACCCTTGCCTACGCCGACGTCCTGCTGATGGTCATGGAGCCCACCCGCAAGTCGATCCTCACCGCCGCCCGCACCATCCCTCTGGCCGAAGAGCTCGGCATCCCCCGGATCTACGGCGTCGGGAACAAGGCCAAGATGCCGGCCGACGGCGACTTCTTCACCGAGATCGCGGCCGAGCACGGCGTGCCCCTGGCCGGCATCGTGCCCTTCGACCCCGCCGTCCCCGCCGCCGACCGCCGAGGCATCGGACTCGACGCCGGCCAGGCTCCGGAGGTCCGCCAGGCGGTGGGCCGGGTGCTCGACGTCGTCGACTCCGAGGAGGAGGAGCGCAAGGCCCTGCTCCGCCAGCGCGAGAACCTCCAGCGCCGCATCGCGGTGATCCAGGGCTCCTGACTTCGCCCCCGCTCGGGCCGCCTACGGGCCCGGGTCGGAATCACGCCCCTCCACGACCCGGGCTCGTTCCGCCGTCTGGCGCGAGGCTCGCTGACGTCCGACCGTCGCTCCCCTCCGCCGGAGCGGCGGCGACCACCGGAGAACCGGGAACGCCCCAACCGACATCCCCGGGACCCGCTGGTGCTAGGTCCGCTGGTTCCTCAACGTATCCACAGGGTACCCGCCCGGTCCCGGCGCACTAGCTCCCGGGGTGTGAATTCGGTCACCGACCGGACGAGCCGGCGGCGGCCCGCACCGAGAAGGTGGCGGCCAGGCCGTAGTGGTCGGAGGCCACCAGGTGCTCGTCGGCGGGATCGGCCTCCTCGAAGGTCCGCCACGCCTCGTGCACCTCGATGAGCGGGCCCACGAACACGAAGTCGAGCGTGCTGCCCGGACCCGAGGCACCGATGCGCAGGGGGGTTGGCACGGTGCGGTCCGGCTCCTCGCCGTGCACCGCGGCGTAGGCCGAGCGGAGCGTGGCCGTGAGCAGCTGGATGCTGGGAGCCGAGGGCCGGGCGTTGAAGTCGCCGACCAGCACCTGGGGCAACGACGCCCGCTCGGCCATCCACTCGAGGAGCCGCTGCGCCTGCCGGACGCGGAGCTGCTCGCCCTCGGAGGCCAGGTGGGTGTTGTAGAAGTCGAGGAGCTCGCCGCCGGCGGCCACCGTCACCCGCTGGGCGACCCGGTTCTGACCGCCAAGGCGCAGCTTGGCCCGGTCGACGACGGGCAGGCGGCTCAGGACGGCGATGCCCTCCCACAGGGCGTAGAGCCCCGTCTTGTGGGCGCGGTACTGCTCGACCGGGAAGTCCGCGGCCAGGGCCCGCCTGGCGATGGAGCCGGCCTGGGAGGGGAAGCGCCGGAGCTCCTGGAGGCCGATGACGTCGGGGCGCAGCTCGACGAGCTGGCGGACGAGCAGCGGCGCCCGGGACCTCCACCGGTCGGCCGTGTTGCGGCAGTTCAGCGTCCCGACCCGGATGCGGACGCGGCCGTACGGAGTCTCCACCGTGCGGGAAGCGTACCGAGCCGTCGTAGGCTGGTGGCCCCGTGCCGCCTCCCGCCTTCCGCAACGTCGCCCTCGTCGCCCACGTCGATCACGGCAAGACCACCCTGGTCGACGCCATCCTGCGCCAGACGGGCGTCTTCGCGGCCCACGAGCACGTCGTCGAGCGGGTCATGGACTCGAACGACCAGGAGCGGGAGCGGGGGATCACGATCCTGGCCAAGTCGGCGTCCGTGCGCTGGCGCGACGTCAAGGTGAACCTCGTCGACACGCCCGGCCACGCCGACTTCGGCGGCGAGGTCGAGCGGGCGCTGGCCATGGTCGACGGTGTCCTCCTCCTCGTCGACGCCGCCGAGGGCCCGCTCCCCCAGACCCGGTACGTGCTCTCCAAGGCCGTCGCCGCCGACCTGCCCGCGGTGCTCGTGCTGAACAAGGTCGACCGCCCCGACGCCCGCCCCGAGGAAGTGCTGGACGAGATCTACCAGCTCTTCCTGGACCTCGAGGTTCCCGACCACCACATCGAGTTCCCCGTCCTCTCCGCGGTGGCGCGGGAGGGCCGCACGTGCGAGGGGATCGGGATCCCGCCGGCGGAGGCCGACCTGGCTCCCCTCCTCGACGCCGTCCTCCACACCGTGCCCGCGCCGATGGGCGACCCCGAGGCCCCGCTCCAGGCCCTCGTCACCAACCTCGACGCGTCGGAGTACGTCGGCCGCCTGGCCATCGGCCGGGTCGTGCGGGGCACGCTGCGCGCCGCCGACCCCGTCGCCGTCGTCACCGGCGACGGCACCTCGCTCATCCGCCGCCCGGCCCAGCTGCTGGCCGTCGAAGGCCTCCGGCGGGTGGAGACCGACTCGGTGGTCGCGGGCGACATCTTCGTCGTCGCCGGCTTCCCCGAGGTGGAGATCGGCGACACCTTCGCCGATCCCGCCGACCCCGATCCGCTGCCCCGTCTCACCGTCGACGAGCCCGTCCTGCGCGTGACCTTCGGCGTGAACACCTCGCCGCTCGCGGGCCGGGAGGGACGCTTCCTCACCTCCCGGCACCTCCGCGAGCGCCTGGCCCGGGAGGTGCTGGGGAACGTCGCCATCAGGGTCGAGAGCACCGACTCGCCCGACGTGGTCCAGGTCGCGGGGCGGGGCGAGCTCCAGCTGGCGGTGCTCATAGAGGCCATGCGGCGGGAGGGCTACGAGCTGGAGGCGAGCCGCCCGGAGGTCGTCACCCGCACCATCGACGGCCGCCGCCACGAGCCCGTCGAGGAAGGCGTGATCGACGTGCCCGACGAGCACGTGGGCACGGTGACGGCCGCCCTGGCCCCCCGGAAGGGGACGGTGACGGGGCTGCGGCCCGGCGACCCGGGGCGCACCGTGGTCTCCTTCGAGGCGCCGGCGCGCGGCCTGCTGGGCTTCCGCTCCCAGCTGCTGACCACGACGCGGGGCACCGCCCTGCTGCACACCCGCCACCGGGGGTGGACGCCGTGGGCCGGGGAGATGCCCCGCCGCCGGGGCGGGTCCATGGTGGCCGACCGCGCCGGCGCGGCCACCGGCTACGCCCTCGACAACCTCCAGCTCCGGGGCGAGCTCTTCGTGGGCCCGGGCGAGCAGGTCTACGAGGGGATGGTGGTGGGTGAGAGCGCCCGTCCAGGCGACATGGTGGTGAACGTCACCAAGGAGAAGCAGAAGACGAACATCCGCACCCACGCCGCCGACGACGCCATAAAGCTGACGCCCCCCCGGGTCCTCACCATCGAGTCGGCCATCGAAGTGCTGGCCGACGACGAGCTCGTGGAGGTGACCCCCACGTCGCTACGAGTCCGCAAGCGCCGCCTCCGGGAGCAGGACCGGCGCCGGGCGGGCTAGCCCCAGCCTTCCCGGTGACGCATCACGGACCCCAGCCCGGCGAAGCGTCACACAGCGGGATCAGAAGAAGCGGCGGCGCCGGACGGGGCGCTCGTACTCCTCGTAGACGACGGGGTCGTCGTCGTAGTACATGGGTGCCGGGCGCCGTCGGTAGGCCCGGGGACCGCCGATGGCGGCGGCGATGAGGGCGACGATGAGGATCAGCAGCAGCAGTTCCATGGCCTCGGGGTTCCCTCCGCCCCGGGCCGGCAAACCTCGGCCACCGGAGCGCTCCCCCGCAGGTGGAGCCCGGCGACTTCCCGAGCGGATGCGGAGCCCCCGGGGATGAGGCAAGCTCTCGGCCCATGACCACCCGTCGCGAGGAGGTCGCCGCCAAGCTGGCCAGTGTCCGGGCCTGGCTCGACGGCGAGGGCCTCGAGGCGGTCGACATCGGCTCCCAGGCCGGGTTCGCCTGGGTGACGGGGGGAGGCGACGCCCACGTCTCTCTCGAGTCGGAGGCCGCCGTGGCCTCCGTCCTCGTCACCGCCAGCGATGCCTTCCTCCTGACCTCGAACATCGAGATCCACCGCATGCTCGACGAGGAGGTCACGGGCCTGGGCCTGACCCCCGAGGAGTGGCCGTGGTCCGAACCGGAAGCGGCCCGGGCGACGCTCGAGCGCCTGTGCCGCCCCGACCGGGCCGTGTC
>DASZOE010000415.1:0-3602 GCA_035550945.1 Acidimicrobiales bacterium | reverse complement strand
GCGTGAGCTTCCGCGCCGAGCCCGGACAGCTGGTGGCGCTGGTCGGCTCCTCGGGTGCCGGCAAGTCCACGATCGCCGCGCTGGTGCCCCGGCTTTACGGCGTCACCTCCGGCGCGGTGCGGTTGAACGGCCTGGATGTGCGGGACGCGAGCTTCGGATCGCTGCGCGACACGGTCGGCGTGGTCACCCAGGACGGGCACCTGTTCCACGACACCGTCGCCGCCAACTTGCGCTACGCCGCGCCGGAGGCCTCCGAGGAGGATCTGTGGGACGCGCTGCGGCGGGCCCGGCTGGAGCTGCTGGTCGCCTCGCTGCCCGACGGGCTGGACACCGTCGTCGGCGAGCGGGGGTACCGGCTGTCCGGTGGCGAACGCCAGCGGCTCACCATCGCCCGCCTGCTCCTGGCCCGGCCGCGAGTCGTCATCCTCGACGAGGCCACCGCCCACCTCGACTCGGAGACCGAGCTGTTGGTACAGCAGGCGCTGGCCGAAGCCCTGGCCGGGCGGTCGTCGCTGGTGATCGCCCACCGCCTGTCCACGGTGCAGGCCGCCGACCAGATCCTGGTGCTCGACGAGGGCCGCATCGTGGAGCGGGGCACGCACGACGAGCTGGTGGCCGCGGGTGGTCTGTACCAGGAGCTCTACCTCACCCAGTACGCCCGGGCCCCGGGCACTGCGTTCGGGCACGCAGCCCCACCGCTGACCACGCCGGTGGCGACGCCGGCGGTCGAGTGACCCGCGGGCGACGTCCGGCGTGGCGGCGCCGGGCCGCGGGCCTGGCCGTCGCCGTCGCCGTCGCCGCCGGCGCCGGGGCGTGCGGCCGGGGCGAGCCCGAGGAGCGGACCGTCCAGATCGGACCTTCGTTCCACAGCGCCGGCCTCCAATCGCGCGAGGAGCTGGAGTCGGTGCTCACCCGCCAGGCCCGGAGCATCGCGGCCAGCGACTGGGAGAGCGTCTACTTCATGTACGTCCCGACCGAGCGCCAGCGGTGCGCCTTCGAGGAGTTCGTGCTGATGGCCGAGCAGACCCTCGGCGACCTCCGCGACCAGGCCCAGGGCACCGAGCTCGCAGCCGAGGTCACCGACGTGCGCATCAACGGCTTCCGGGCGTCGGTCGACTACCGCCTCGTGCTGCCCGACTACGGCCTGGCCACCCAGCCCCAGAGCGCCCGCTACCTGAAGCTCGTCGACCGCTGGTTCCTCGACGAGCCGGCCTGCTAGGTCGCCGTCGCCGGTACCCGCCCGCTCAGCTGCTCAGCGGGGTCGACCGTTCTCCCGCCGCGAGCGCTGGAGACGCTGGAGCAGGCCCTCGTCACGGGCGTCAGGGTCATCGTCCCCGTCGGCGCCGCCGTCGGCGGCGACGGTCCTCCCCCGCCGGTCGGAGGTCACCCATCCGTCGGCGTCCCGCGCCGGCGCCTCCCGGCGGAGGCCGGGGCCTCCGGTCCGCGTCGGGCGGGTGCCCGTGGCGGGCTCGTCCTCGGTGGGCACGACCCGGTCGCGGTCGGCGGCGTCCCGGCGGTCGACGTCCCGGCGGTCGGCGTCCCGCGCCGCGGGCTCGTCGAGGTCAGGGTCGCGGCGGGCCCAGCCGCTCGTCACCACCCCACGGTCACGGTCGGCGTCGGGAGCGTCGCGCAGGCCCCGCAGGCTGGCCGTGTCCACCCGTTCCTGCGACTCCCCGCGCCGGACCCGGGCCTCGGCCGCAGCCAGCTCGGCGGCCCTCCGGGCGTCGGCCTCGGCCCCGACGGCGGGGTCGATGGCCCGGGAGAGGAGCTTGGCGTGCCAGCGCTCGCCCAGCAGGCCGCCGAGGAGGGCGCCGACGAGGGCCCCGGCCAGCGAGGCCAGGCCGGCCACGGTGCCCACGTCGGCCCACTCGTCACCGGTGGTCGGCAGGCCCAGCTCCCGCAGGCTCTCCACGACGGCGTCGGTGCCCGCCAGCTGGCGGATGGCGACGGCCACGACGGCCACCACGAGCACCCCCAGCACGAAGACCCCGAGCCCCTGGACCAGGCCGGCCCGGCGGGCCATGCGCCCGGCCACGTACCCGCCGAACAGGTAGGACACGAGCAGGAGGCCGGCGACCACCAGGCCGGCGGCGACGCCCAGCTCGTCCCAGCGGGCGGTGATGTCGGTGTCGGCGCCCGTGGCCTCCAGGATGCCGCCGACGATGCCGGCCAGCAGGACGAACGCCCCGTACGCCACCAGAATGCCGGCGAGGACGCTCAGCAGCGACAGCTGGCTCCACCCGGCATCGGCCACCAGTGCCCGGCGGTCCCGCCCGCTCTCGACGACGACTCGCTTGCCCATGACCACTCCTTCCTCGTCCGACGAGAGGTGTACCCGCCGCCTGGGCGGCTACTCGTCCTCGACGCCCGCCACCCGCTCGCCCACCTCGGACCGGTCGGCGTCCATGAGCTCCGTCTCCACGCCCTCCCGCTCGAGGACCTCGTCCTCCTTCTTCTCCTGGGTCTCGGCCAGCTCGGAGGCGGCCTCGTCGTCGGGGGGTCGGCTCGACATGCGGTCTCCTTGTCCTCGTCGTCCTCGTCGTCCTCGTCGTCCTCGTCGTCGTGGCCGGCGTCGCCTTCTCGTCACGGCGGATGCGAGGTCGCTCGCCGGCCTGTCCTACCATCCCCGGCGATGAGGCTTCCCCGCCTGTCGCCCGCCGCCTTCCGGCGGATCACGTTTCTGGCGACGCTCGCCCTCGCCTTCATCATCGTCACCGGCGGTGCCGTGCGCCTCACCGGATCGGGCCTCGGCTGCCCCGACTGGCCCACGTGCGCCGAGGACCGGGTGGTGGCGCCCTGGGAGTACCACGCCATGGTCGAGTTCGTGAACCGCACGATCACCGGCCTGGTCTCCGTGGCCGTGATCCTCGCCGTCCTGGGCTCCCTGCTGCGCCGGCCCCGGCGCCGCGACCTGACCTGGCTGTCGCTGGGGCTGGTGGGCGGGGTCGTCGGCCAGATCGTGCTCGGTGGCTTCACCGTGCTGTTCCATCTCTGGCCGCCCCTCGTCATGGGCCACTTCGTGCTGTCCATGGCGATCCTCGCCGACGCCGTCGTCCTCCACCACCGGGCCGGCCGCCCCGACGGCCCCCCGACGGGAGAGACGGGTGTGACGGTGGACCCCGCCACGGCGGGCCCGGTCGTGGACCGCCCCCTCCTCCTCCTCGGCCGCCTGGTGCTGGCCGCCACCGCGCTGGCCATCCTCCTGGGAACGGTCGTCACCGGCACCGGCCCCCACGGGGGCGACGAGGACGTCGACCGCCTGCCCTTCTTCCTCCCCGACGTGGCCCGCCTCCACGGGATCAGCGTGGTCCTCCTGCTGGTGGTCGTCCTCGTCACCCTGTGGCGGCTGCGCGGCGACGGCGCCCCCGCGGGCCTGCTCCGCCGCGGCGAGCTCCTGCTCGGCGTGCTCGTGGCCCAGGCCGCGGTGGGCTACGTGCAGTACTTCACGGGAGTGCCGGCCCTGCTCGTCGGCGTGCACATCGCGGGCGCCACCGCGGTATGGGCCATGACCATCCACTTCCTCCTCGGGTTCCACGCTCCCCGGCAGGCGCTTCCGGGGGACACAGCCGAGCCCGGCGACGAGGCCCGCCCCGCCCGGCTCC
>DASZOE010000414.1:0-3549 GCA_035550945.1 Acidimicrobiales bacterium | reverse complement strand
CGGTGAGGGCGTAGGTCGAGGTGCGGGGGACGGCGCCGGGGACGTTGCCGACCGCGTAGTGGATGACGTCGTGGAGGACGTACGTGGGGTTGGCATGGGTCGTCTCGCGCGTCGTCTCGATGCAGCCGCCCTGGTCGACGGCGATGTCGACGATCACCGACCCCGGGCGCATCGTCCGCACCATGTCCTCGGTGACCACCACCGGCGCCCGGCCGCCCGCGACCAGCACGGCGCCGATGACGAGGTCGGCCTCGGCCACGACCCGCTCGATGACCCCCCGGTTCGAGGCCAGCGTCATGATCCGGCCCCGGTGGATCTGGTCGACCCATCGCAGCCGGTCGAGGCTCTTGTCGAGCAGCAGGACCTCGGCCTCCATGCCCTGGGCGATCCAGGCCGCGTTCCATCCCACGTTGCCGGCGCCCAACACCACCACCCGGGAGGGCTGGACGCCGGGGGCGCCGCCCAGGAGCACCCCTCGGCCGCCGGCCTCCCGCTCGAGATGGTGAGCGCCGATCTGGGGCGCCATCCGCCCCGCCACCTCGCTCATGGGCGCGAGGAGGGGCAGGGCGCCGTCAGCCGTCTGGACCGTCTCGTAGGCCAGCGCGGTGGTGCCCGCGTCGAGCAGCGCGGAGGCCACCTTCGGATAGGCGGCCAGGTGCAGGTAGGTGAACAGCACGAGCTCCGACCGCAGCAGCGAGAGCTCCTCCGCCTGGGGCTCCTTCACCTTGACGACCAGGTCGGCGGCCCAGGCCGCCCACGCGTCGACCAGCTCGGCGCCCGCCGCCCGGTAGGCCTCGTCGGAGATCGCGGAGTCCTCCCCCGCCCCCCTCTCGACCAGCACCCGCTGGCCGTGGATGACCAGCTCCCGGGCTCCGTCGGGTGTGAGGGCGACGCGGTGCTCTCCCTCCTTCGTCTCCCGCGGGACGCCGATGATCACGGGGTCAAGGTACCTAGATGAGCTTGTTCAGGATGATCGTGAGCACGACGGAGAGGATGAGGGACAGGACCAGGGGCCACCAGTAGAACCGCACCCGGTTGGGGCCCCCGGGTCGCTTGTGCCAGACGAACATTCCCTGCGCGTGCCCGAACCCCGGCCCGGCCAAACCGCTACAGGGCGCCGGCCAGGGCCTCCCGCGCCAGGGCCAGGCCGATGATGGACTTGGCGTCGACGAGGTCCCCGGAGGCGATCAGGGAGGCGACGTCGTCGAGGGCGACCTCCTCCACCGTCATGTGCTCCTCCTCCACCCCCTGGGCGGAGATCTCGGCGTCCTCCAGGCCCGTGGCCATGTAGACGAAGGAGTGCTCGTCGCAGAAGCCGGGCGAGTTGAAGAACTCGGCCAGCTTCCGGAGCCGGCCCGCCCGCAAGCCGACCTCCTCCGCCAGCTCGCGGGCGGCGGTGATCTCGGGCTCCTCCCCGTCGACGTCGCGCTTGCCGGCGGGGATCTCCAGCAGCACCCGGTCGACGGCCGCCCGGTACTGGCGCACGAGGAGGACGGTGCGCTTCTCCTCGAAGACGGGGACCACGGAGACCGCTCCGGGGTGGTGCACCAGGTCGCGTTCGAAGCGCTGGCCCGACGGGTCCTGGAAGGTGCCCTTGGCCACCGAGATCAGGTGGCCGCGGAAGACGATGTCCTCGTGGACTTTCTGGAAGCCGGAGGACACCTAGGAGCGGGTGACGGGCTGGAGGGGGTCCACCGCCAGCAGCCGAGGGGCCCGGCTCTCGGCCCGGGCGAGGGCGGCGCCGACGAAGGCCCGGAACAGCGGGGGGGGCCAGTCGGGCCGGCTCTTGAACTCGGGGTGGGCCTGGGTGCCGACCCAGAAGGGATGGTCGGCCAGCTCCACGAACTCGACCAGGCGGTCGTCGGGTGACGTGCCCACCGCCTGCAGCCCGGCCGCCTCCAGGCGTCGCCGGTACCGGGGGTTGAACTCCCATCGGTGGCGGTGGCGCTCGTAGACGATGGTCTCCCCGTAGGCCCGGGCCACCAGCGAGTCGGGCCGGAGCCGGGCCGGGTAGACGCCGAGGCGCATCGTGCCCCCGTAGTTCACGACCTCGCGCTGGTCGTCCATGAGGTCGATCACCGGGTGGGGCGACTCGCCGTCGAACTCCGAGGAGTTGGCCCCCACCAGGCCGCACACGGTGCGGGCGAACTCGATGACCATCGTCTGCATCCCGAGGCAGAGGCCGAGGCACGGGATGCCGTGCTCCCGGGCGTAGCCCGCGGCCGCGATCTTGCCCTCGATGCCCCGGGGCCCGAAGCCTCCGGGGATGACCAGGCCGTCGAGGTCGCGCAATCGCCCGTCGGCGAGCAGGCCCTCGACGTCCTCGGCCTGGATCCAGTCGACGTCGACCCGGGCGCCGTGGTCGTAGCCCCCGTGGCGGAGGGCCTCGACGACCGAGAGGTAGGCGTCGGGGAGGACGACGTACTTGCCGATCAGGCCGATGCGGACCGGCGCAGTGGCGGCCTCGACCCGGTCGACCAGGGCCCGCCACGAGGTGAGGTCGGGCTCGTGCTCGGGGCCGTCGAAGTGGAGGAGCCGGCACACGTAGCGGTCGAGCCCCTCGTCGTGGAGGACGAGCGGGATCTCGTAGAGGTGGCGGGCGTCGACCGCGGACACCACCGCGTCCTCGGGGACGTCGGACAGCAGCGAGATCTTGCGCTTGAGGCCCTCGGAGAGGGGCCGGTCGCTGCGGCACACGATGGCGTCGGGCTGGATGCCCCGGCTGCGGAGCTCGGTGACCGAGTGCTGGGTGGGCTTGGTCTTCTGCTCGCCCGAGGGGCCGATGAAGGGCACCAGGGTGACGTGGATGTAGCAGACGTTGTCGCGGCCCACGTCGTTGCGGAACTGGCGGATGGCCTCGAGGAACGGGAGGATCTCGATGTCGCCCACCGTGCCGCCGACCTCGGTGATGACCACGTCGACGTCGTCGTTGGCCACCCGTAGGATCCGGGCCTTGATCTCGTTGGTGATGTGGGGGATGACCTGGACGGTGACGCCCAAGTAGTCGCCCCGGCGCTCCTTGGCCAGCACCGACGAGTAGATGGAGCCGGTGGTGGCGTTGGAGTCGCGGTTGAGGTTCTCGTCGATGAATCGCTCGTAGTGGCCCAGGTCGAGGTCGGTCTCCCCGCCGTCCTCGGTGACGAAGACCTCGCCGTGCTGGAACGGGTTCATGGTGCCGGGGTCGACGTTGATGTAGGGGTCGAGCTTCTGCATGGTGACCCGCAGGCCCCGGCTCTTGAGCAGGCGGCCGAGGGACGAAGCGGTGAGCCCCTTGCCCAACGAGCTGGCCACGCCCCCGGTGACGAAGATGTGCTTGGTCACGCCGGCCCTCACGCTACCGCAGGGCCGCCATCCCCATGGGGACCGTCGGCGCCCTCACGGGGACCTCGCCGGCGCCCGAGGACGAGGGCCGCCCCCAGGCCGCCGATCAGCCCCCACACCAGGGCCACGGCCGCCGTGCCCACCACCGACGGCCGGGCCACGAGCGTGCCCCCCGGGCGGGCCAGGTCGGACGCCACCGCCGTGACCCAGATGGCCGAGGCCAGGGCC
>DASZOE010000413.1:0-8538 GCA_035550945.1 Acidimicrobiales bacterium | reverse complement strand
CGCCGACGCGTCGGCGAACACGATCTCGGCCAGGGCGGTCCGGTCGAGGCGCCCGGCGGCGGCCACCACTCCGGGCCCGAACCGCTTCACGACCGCCGCGTACCCGGGCCCGCCCGGCTCCACGACGGCGCGGGCGAGGTCGTCGGCGTCGATCACGACCGCCCCCCGCGCCCGAAAAAGCTCCGCAACCGAGGACTTCCCTACACCAATGCCCCCGGTCAGGCCGATAACAACCACGTGAGGCGAACGTACCATCGGCCTTTCCGGCTCGACCCCCGCATGTTCTCCGCCGATCCCGCCGAACGCCTCCGGGCGGCCCGGTCGGTCAAGGGACGGGCCCGGCGCTCGCTGGACGCCGCCGTCCGCGGCTGGCCGCCCTTCTCGCCGGCCGCCATCAACGCCTGGCTCCTCCTCGTCACCACCAAGCCACCCACGTGGCGCGATCCGCTCGTGGCCTGGGAGGAGCACCCGCCCATGCTGGGCCGCGTGCCGGAGGGCTTCTGGTACCCCGATCCCCTCGGCTTCTGGGCCGAGGTGCGGCGCTGGGCGCTGGAGCTCTTCCGCCCCTACGGGCAGGGCTGGGGCCTCCCCGACGTCCTCGCCCTCACCACCCTGCTGCACATGGGCGACGACCCCGCCCGCCTGCACCGGGCCGTCGAGCTGTCCGAGCCCCAGACCATCCTCTTCCTCGACGAGCCCTCGTGGGACCGCTCGGGCCTCGCCGTCCGCCAGGTCCCGCACCACATCGTCGATCCCCACCGGCGGGGCCAGGTGTACGAAGGCTTCTGGGGCCACGCTCCCGACGGCCGGGTGGTGGGCAAGGCGCCGCAGCATCCCACCACCCACAACCTCTACCGGGCCGAGGACATGCGCGGCTTCCTGCGCAGCGCCCCCCGCCCGCACCAGACCGGCCGCGAGGCGGGCTGAGGGCTACACCTCGTACTGCACGGCGTGGCGCCCGCCGAGGATCGGCCACAGCAGCTCGGCGATCACGTGGCGGTGGGCAGGGTGCTCGGCGTAGCGCCGGTAGGCCTGGACGTCGTCGAAGTCGGCGACGAGGGCGAAGTCCTCGTTCCCACCGCCCAGCCCGACGTCGGGGCCGAACCGGTAGGAGCGGATCTCGGGGATGCGCCCGGGAAGGCCCGCCAGTCCCTCGGCGAAGGCTCGCACCTGGACGTCGCTGGCGTCGGCATTCCACGTGAACAGCACGACGTGGCGGAGCAATGTCGTCCTCCCCGGCGGGGCCCTGACCCGCCTCCTCGCCGAACGTGGGGCCCCTGCGCCACACGGCGCAGCATGCGCCCGCTCACGCTACCGGCTCAGGCCCGACTCCCTTTGACCCCGTCACTCCCACTGGCAGAGCCCGCTCAGGAAGTCCCGCACCCGGTCCGGCCAGGACCGGACGCCGGCCAGGTCGTGGGCCACGTCGATCTCGGAGAGGACCAGGTGCTCGGCCAGGGCCCTCGCCGTCGACAGAGGGTGGGCGGCGTCGTCGGCCCACGCCAGGATGAGGGTGGGGACGACGATCGTGCGGAGCTCCTCGCGGCTGGGCAGGTCGGAGCAGGCTGCGCCCCGGTAGACGGAGGGGACGACCTTCTCGTCCATGCGCAGGAGGTGGCGGATGGCGACCTCCGACGCCTCGGGCAGCTCCTCGGCGAAGATCCGGGCCTGGGGCCGTCGGCGGAGGACCTCGGCCCAGCCCGCCAGACCGTGCTCCTCGACCGTTCCGGCCGCCTCCTCGTACCCGGTGGCGTCCGCGGCCCGCTCCTCCCACGCCCGCGGGGGCACGGCCAGCACCAGGCCCTGCACCCGGCGGGGCGCCCGCAGCGCCGCCCACAGGGCGACGGCGCACCCCATCGAGGCGCCCCCGGCCACGAAGGGCCCGGAGGACCCCGCGGCCCGGAGCATGTCGTCGACCATGGACGGCCACCGGTAGACCCGCTCGTAGTACTGCATGGCCTCGTTCTGGCCGTGGCCTCGGGCGTCGTAGCGGACGACCCTCGCCACCCCGGCCACGACCGACCAGTCGAACAGCCCCAGGTCGTCCTCGTGGGCCCTGGAGCTGGCCAGGTCGTGGGCCCAGACGAGGGTGCAGCGGCTCATCCCCGGCCTTGATAGACGACGGCGCCGGGCAGCGGCAATAGCTGTCGGGGGCACCTAGATGCCGGGGACACCCTGCGGAGGACCCCAGGGCCCGACCGGGCGGACGGTCGGGCCCCGGGGATCAGGCGGGCACGGCGGGAGGCGTGCCCCGTCGAGGGAGGCTTCAGCCGACGAGAGCGGGGTGGCCGCACTTGGTGGGGTCGAAGGCGTCTTCGAGGGCGGCGACGTCGACTTGGCCGAGCTTGAGCCCCATGGAGGCGAAGGTCGGCGACAGTACCTGTGCGGATACGGCGGTCACCGTGTTGTTGACGATGCCCAGCACTGCGTTGGCGATCGAGGAGGTTGTGACTCCTAGCGGAAGGACGCCCAGGACCGTCACCGTGATCTGGCCGCCCGTGAGCGTCAGCCCCGGTGGGACGGCCGGCGTCGACTTGGGCGTGGCCGGTGGCGTGAACTCGCCGGGGTAGGCAAACGACACGCTGTTGCTGGCGGAGGCGCTGTTGGCAGACGCTGGTCCGACCTTCACCGATGCCACCGGGATGCCGAGAGAGTGCACGGTCAGCGTGGTGGACACCGAGGTGGTCACCGGAGTGGCGCTCACCCCCACACCGATGCCTTGGGGCGAGAGGCAGGCGACGGTGTCGAGGGTGCCCGTCGCGCCCGCCGCGCTGAGGGTCACCGGGATGTCGCCGCTGACCGTGAGCAGGCCCACCCCCAGTGGATTGGCGTCCAGGGTCGGGGTGAAGGTCTCGTTCACTTGGGCGGTCCGGACCGATCCACCCACCGGACCGATGTAGGTCTGAGCCGGCTCGATGAGGGTCAGCCCCAGCTTCGTGCTGAGACTGCCCACTCCCGTCACTGGCAAGGTGAGGGCGCCGGCCACCTCGACCAGGTGGTTCTGGTTGGCCAGTCCGGCCGACGCCGTGATCAGGTTGAGCAAGTGGATGCCAGTCCCGGCCGCCACCCCCGAACCCTGCTGGGCTGTGATGAAGTCGCCCAGCTTGAAGGTCGTCGTCGTACGCACGGCGGCGGCCAGCTGGTTGACGCTGGCGGCAAGTGCCGTGTCCTGGTTGTTCAGCACGGTTGCCGCCGCGGACAGCACCTGACCGAGAGTGACGTCGGCGGTTAGGAGCGAGTCGACGCTGCCGAAGCCCATCTCCGTGGCCAGATCACCGAGCTTGATCGTCGACGTCGCCAGGCCCTGGTAGGTGAGGGCACCGAGGTTGACCGCGCCGGGATTGTCGAACAGGCCCCCGAGCACCTTGTTGAGCACGACATTGTCGGCCGAGCTGAAGTTGGCCAACGACGAACCGATCGAGAAGCCGGCCTCCGGCGGACTGATCTTGGCGATGGCCTTGACCGAGACGCCGTCCGGGCCGCTCACGAACGGGAAGGCGGCCTCGAACCCGGACCGCGCCCTGACCTTGACGGCGTCACCGGTGGGGTCGGGGGTGAAGTTCCCGCCCACCATCCGGCCGATGACGACGTCCTTGGTCGGGTTGTGGGCCGGATCGACGCAGTCGAGGCCGGCGGGGTCGAAGTTGTTGCGAACCGCGCTCTCCTTGGCGATCGCGCAGGCCCGGTTCAGGTCGCGAGAGGCATCCAGGGCGGCCATGTCGGCCACCTTCTGGCTGAACCGCTTGGACTGGGCCAGGCGGCCGAGGTCCACGGCCAGGGCCGCGGAGATCATGGCGACGACGACGCCGACGGTGGAGAGGATCAGGATGGATCCCCGCTGGTCGCCGCGTACGGACAGGCTGGGCCTCACAGGGCCACGCTCCTTCTTGTAGTTCAGCTGTACTGGACGACGGCCTTGGCGCTGAGCGTGTCGGGCGTCACCTTCCCGAAGAGCGGTGGGTTGGGCACCACCGGGTTGCCGGCGTAGTCCCAGTTGATCGTGACGGTGATGCAGTCCCCCGTCCCGCCGACGCACGGCCCGGGCACGTAGGTGGCCGTGTACTTGCCGGGGGCGCCGAGGGCCTCCTCGACACGCGCCTGGGCCGGGGCCGCCGGGGTCATCGACCCCACGGCGGCGCGGGCGCCGTCGGCGGCGGCGTTGGTGATCTCCTGCTTCTTGGCGAGGATCACGCCGAACGCCACCAGGGCGTAGAGGAAGGAGACGAAGAGGATGACGACGAGGGAGAACTCCAAGATGGCGGCTCCCGACTCGCCGCCAGCGCGTCTCGGCCACGCAGGCCGGCCGCGGCGGGGTCGCGCGCGGAAAAGGGGCGGGGTCACAGCTCGGTCGGTCACACAGACCCTCCAGCTCAGGGTTGTCGAGGGAGGTATCGGCCGGGGCGGCGTCGGCTTTAGGCCGCCCACTGCGTTCGGCCGCGCAGGCGGCAGCACAGGCGCTTCAGCACCGGCTCGGCGCCGCCGATAACCCCTGGGCGACCTCCCCGCCAGCGGTGGCGGGCCCCATGAAAGCCGGGAGACGACATGGCAAAGCGCTCCAACCTCATTGTGATCATCGGGCTGGCCGTGTTCGTGGCCGGCGCGGCGGCGACGTTCCTGATCGTCCGCAACGACGACTCGTCGGGGGGAACCAGGAACGGGACGCCGGTGCTCTACGCCAACCAGGCCATCCCGTCGGGGACCACCGGCGGCAACGCCGTGGACCAGGGCCTGGTCAAGAGCCGGTCGGTGGACCTCGGGTCCAGGCCGGCGAACGCCCTGACCGACCCATCGCAGCTGGTCGGGAAGACGGCGGTGGCCAGCGTCCCCGAAGGCGCCATCCTCACCGACGACCAGTTCACCGTCCCCCAGACCCGTCTGGGCACTCTCCGGATCCCCGACGGCAAGACGGCGCTCGCCCTCCAGCTCGGCTGGGTGCAGGGCGTCGGCGGCTTCGTCGGCTCGGGTGACCGCATCGACATCTTCGGCGTGGTCAAGGACGGGCCCGGGTCGCCGTCGGCGAAGCTGATCATGCAGAACACCGAGGTGCTGAACGTCAACGTGTCGGGGCAGACGGCGGCGGCGGGAACCCCCATCAGCGGAGACACCCACCCCATCTTCCTCCTGGCCGTGACGCCGGTGGAGGCGGAGCGCCTCGTCTACCTCACGAGCTTCCAGCAGCTCTACTTCTCGCTCGTGTCCAAGGACGCGCCGGCCGTGGGCCCGACCCCCGGCAGCGGCGCCGCCGACGCCCTCAAGCAGCTTTCCTGACAGGAGCCACAAGGTGCGCAACCCGAAGATCCTCGTCCTCGACCGTGGCGCGGAGCTGCTCCGAGAGGTCAAGGACGTCGCCGGAGAGCTCCGGCCCCACCCCGAGGTCTCCTCCTGCGAGAGGGTGGGGACGGTGGCCGAGGTCCTGGCCGACGACGGCCCCTTCGACGTCCTCGTCGCCGGCCCGAGCCTGGGAACCAAGGCGGGGCTGTCCCGCCTGCAGATCATCCACGACGAGCTCCCGACCATGAGCCTGCTGCTGGCCTTCTCGTCCCGGCCCGAGGCCCACCTCCGGGACATCGTCCGGGCCGGAGCCATCGACCTGCTCCAGCTCCCCGTCTCCGAGCGGGTGCTGCGGGACGCCGTCGAGCGGGCCCTGGAGCTGAGCCGGCACCGGACCACAGCGGCCGCCGTCGCCGCCCCCGGGCCCCCGCCGCCTCCGGCCAAGACCGGCACCGTCTTCACAGTGGCGTCGGCCACCGGCGGGTGCGGGAAGACGTTCTTCTCGACCAACCTTGCCTACTTCCTGCAGCACCACACAGGCCGGAGCACGTGCATCGTCGACCTCGACCTGCAGTTCGGCGAGGTCTCGACCGCCCTGCGCCTGCGGCCCCGCTTCACGATCTTCGACGCCCTCCAGCGGGATGACGCCGAGGAGAACGAGCTGCCGGGCGAGATCGCCGACTACGTCGTCACCCACGACACCGGCGTGCAGGTGCTGGCCGCTCCCCGCGACCCCTCGGACGCCGACCGGATCAACCCCCCCGACGTCAGCAAGATCATCGAGATCCTCCGCGAGCGCTTCGACTACGTGATCGTGGACACGCCGGCGGCGCTGACCGAGATCGTCCTGGCCGCCTTCGATCTCTCCGACAGCCTCTACGTGATGGCCACCCTCGACCTGCCCAGCGTGCGGAACATGGGTGTCTTCCTGAACACCCTCGAGAAGCTGAAGATCCCCGCCGACAACATCAACCTGATCCTCAACAAGGCCGAGAAGGACGTCGGCATCGACGTCGAGCAGGTGACCCGCCTGTTCCCTCAGGGCTTCCAGGCCGTGCTCCCCTACGCCCGCGAGGTCAGCAAGTCGGTCAACGTCGGGACGCCGATCCTCGCGTTCTCGCCCGGCTCCGAGATCAGCCGGCGGCTGGAGACGGGCCTGGCCCCGCTGCTCCCGGAGGACGCCCGGTACCACATCGGTGAGACCGCCACCAGGAAGGCGTCCCGAGGTCTTTTCGCCCGGTGGTTCCACGGTGGCCAGCGGGCCAACGCGTCGTAACAGTCGGGGGGCTCCGCCCCCCCTCCCCCCCCGGAAAGACAAGGAGCAACGTGAGACTCGCAGACAAGTTGGCGGCCCTCGAGGAGAAGGAGCGCCAGACCACCGCCCGCACCGGGAACCCGGTGGTGGACGGAGCCCGGCGCCGGGTGCGGACCGAGCCGGCGACGACCAAGCGGTCGGCCAGCTCCTCCTGGGCGGAGAGCAAGCGCAAGGTGCGCGAGCTCGTCCTGGCCGAGGTCGCGCCCAAGGTGAGCGGGCTCTCCAGCGACGCCCTCTCCGCCGAGGTGCGGGCCGCCCTCGACCGCATCCTGCAGCGTGAGGACGTCAAGGTCTCGCCCCGTGAGCGGCGGGCCTTCCTCCAGGAGATGATCCAGGACACCCTCGGGTACGGGCCGCTGGACCCGCTGCTCAACGACCCGTCCATCACCGAGGTGATGTGCAACGCCCACGACGACATCTGGGTGGAGCGGGAGGGCAGGCTGCACCACACGGGGGCGTCGTTCACCGACGACAACCAGTACCGGCACGTCATCGACAAGATCGTCGCCGCCGTGGGCCGGCGCGTGGACGAGAGCTCTCCGATGGTGGACGCCCGCCTCCCCGACGGCTCCCGTGTCAACGCCATCATCCCGCCGCTGGCCATCAACGGACCCGTCCTCACGATCCGGAAGTTCGCGGCCGACCCCTACCAGGTGAAGGACCTGATCAACTTCGGGACCTTCACCCTTGACCTGGCCACGGTGATGGAGGCCTGCGTCCGGGGCAAGCTCAGCATCCTCGTCTCCGGGGGTACCGGCACCGGCAAGACGACGAACCTCAACGTGCTCTCGTCGTTCATCCCCGACGGCGAGCGGATCGTGACCATCGAGGACGCGGCCGAGCTCCAGCTCCAGCAGCCCCACATCATCAGCCTCGAGGCCCGCCCGCCCAACGCCGAGGGAGCCGGCGAGGTCCGGATCCGCGACCTCGTCCGCAACGCCCTGCGCATGCGACCCGACCGCATCATCGTCGGTGAGGTCCGTGGCGCCGAGGCCCTCGACAAGCTCCAGGCCATGAACACAGGCCACGAGGGCTCGATGACGACCGTCCACAGCAACGGCCCTCGTGACGCCCTCAGCCGCCTCGAGACCATGGTCCTCATGGCCGGCTACGAGCTGCCGGTGAAGGCCATTCGCGAGCAGATCCACTCCGCCCTTCACCTCATCATGCACCTCGACCGCATGCCCGACGGCCGCCGCGTGGTGACGTCGGTCACCGAGCTGCAGGGCATGGAGGGCGAGACGATCCTGCTGCAGGAGATCTTCAAGTACAAGCAGTACCCCCGGGGCGAGAACGGGCGGACCAGCGGCGAGCTGGTCGCCACAGGGCTGCGCCCGAAGTTCCTCGACAAGCTGGCCGAGAGCGGCATCGACGTCCCGGCGAAGGCGTTCAGGGCGCCCGCTGCAGCCCCGCCGGCCCAGGTGCCCCGCCTGCGCAACACCCGTGTCCCGTCCGTGTCCAAGCTCGCCACCGCGGAGCGTGCCCGATGAACAGCGCCATCTTCGCCATGCTTGCCGTGGGCGGTG
Organism: Acidimicrobiales bacterium; assembly: GCA_035550945.1. Lineage (GTDB taxonomy): Bacteria > Actinomycetota > Acidimicrobiia > Acidimicrobiales > AC-14 > DASZOE01. Next base: position 426 of record DASZOE010000413.1, on the reverse strand, counting down.
GTCTCGCCCTCGTGGTCGGCGGCCTCCTCTACCGGGTCCGGGAGCGGGAGAAGGCCCTGGCCGAGATCCTCGACCTCCCCTTCGGCGAGCGCGACGTCAGGCCCGACGCCCTGACCGAGGGCTACAGCCCGCTGGTCGAGGGCACCATCGGCCTGGCCGGCAGGATGGTCGACCAGTTCGACGAGAAGGGCAGCATCCGGGCCGCCCTCGAACGGGCCCGCATCCCCATGCGGCCCGGCGAGTACGTGGTCATCGCCGGGGCGATCACCCTGGCCGCGGCAGCCATCCTCTACGGCATCACCGGCACGTGGATCATCGCCCTCGTCGGCGTGGCCCTCGGCCCGCTGGGCGCCGTCTCGTTCGTCCGATACCGCGTGGCCAAGCGAAAGAAGGCGTTCGAGGCCGCCCTGCCCGACGCCCTCACCC
>DASZOE010000412.1:0-7708 GCA_035550945.1 Acidimicrobiales bacterium | reverse complement strand
GCCGTGACTCCGGCGGCGGCCGCCTTTGCCAAACCGGCCGGGCGCGTGGTCGGCTGGAGGCGATGGACACCGGCGGGGCCCGCGCCTTCCTGCGAGACCACCACCAGGCGGTGCTCGCCACCTCACGCCAGGACGGCCGGCCCCAGCTCTCGCCGGTCCTCGTCGCGATCGACGACGAGGGGTACGTCGCCATCAGCAGCCGGGAGACGGCGTTCAAGGTGAGGAACCTGCGGCGCGACCCGAGGGCAACGCTGTGCGTCCTGAACGAGGGCTTCTACGGGCCCTGGATCTACGTCGACGGCCAGGCCACGATCGTGAGCCTTCCCGACGCCATGGAGCCCCTCGTCGCCTACTACCGGGCGCTCTCCGGCGAGCACCCCGACTGGGACGACTACCGCCAGGCGATGGTGCGCGAGCGCCGGGTCGTCGTCCGCATCGAGATCACCCGGGCGGGCCCCGACCGGCGGGGGTGAGGTGACGGGTGGAGCCACCGAGTAGCCATGCTCCGCCTGGTTCGCCGCGTGAGGGCGCGCCTGGGCGCGCTGATCGGGCCGGACGCCGCCAGCGCCCGGCAGGGGCTGGCCGCCCTCCTCGTCTCCTCTGCGGGTGACCTCCTCGCCGGGCTGACCCTCGGCGCCATCACCGGCACCCTGGCCGCCCTGCCCGGCCTCCTGGTCCTCGTGCCCGCGGCCATCGGCATGCGGGGCAACGTCTTCGGGGCCATGGGGAGCCGTCTGGGGACGGCCATCCACACCGGCACCTTCCGGATCTCCCGGCGGTTCGACACCGTCGTCGGGCAGAACGTGCTGGCCTCGATGGCCCTGACCCTGTCGGTGTCGGTCGCGCTGGCGGTGGTGGCCAAGGCGGTGGCCGTCGGGTTCGGTCTGGAAGGGACGATCTCCGTGGCCGACTTCGTCGTGATCTCCGTGGTCGGGGGCACCGTGTCCTCGGTGGCGGTGCTGGCCCTCACCCTCGTCGTGGCCGCGGCGTCGGTCCGTCGGGGGTGGGACCTGGACAACGTGTCCGCCCCCCTCGTGACCGCCGCCGGGGACGTGGTCACGCTGCCGTCCCTGTTCCTCGCCACCTACCTGGTGGGCATCCCCGTCGTGTCCCCGGTGCTCGCCGCTCTGACCGCGGCCCTGGCCGTGGCCGCCCTGGTGGCCGCCCTGCGGGCCGGTCTGCCCCTGCTGGCCCGCATCGTGCGGGAATCGCTCCCCGTGCTGTGCATCGCCGGGATCATCGACGTCGTCGCCGGGCTCACCATCGAGAAGCGGCTCGAGTCGTTCCTGCTGTTCCCCGGCCTGCTCGTGCTCGTCCCCCCGTTCCTCGAGGACACAGGCGCCCTGGGGGGCATCCTGTCCAGCCGACTCTCGAGCAAGCTGCACCTGGGCGTCCTGGAGCCCAGGAACGTGCCCCCGCGGGTGGCCCGTCGCGACTTCGTCCTCACCGCCCTTTACGCGGGGCCGGTCTTCGTGCTGCTGGCCCTCTCGTCCGAGGTGGCGGCAACGGTGGCCGGCCTGGCCACGCCCGGGCTGGCGCGGATGGTCGGAGTGACGCTGATCGGGGGCTTCCTCGCCACGGCCATCGCCCTGGGCATCGCCTACTACGGGGCGGTCGCCGCCTTCCGGCTCGGGCTCGACCCCGACAACCACGGCATCCCCCTGATGACCTCCTCGATGGACCTGGTGGGGGCGTTCGCGCTGATCCTGGCCCTCGCCCTCCTCGGGGTGGGCTAGGGACTCGCTAGTGTCGACGGCGAGGGAATGGACGACCGGCCCCCGAACCTCAGGACCATGCTCTCGGAGGCGAAGGACACCTCCGAGCTGATGGTCGACCTGGCCTACGCCGCCGTCTACTTCGGCGACCCGGCCATGGCCGAGGAGGTCGACGAGCTCGAGCAACGGCTGTCGGAGCTCGTGCACGAGATGCGGGCCGTCTGCGTCCTCGCCGCTCGTTCCCCCCGCGATGCCGACGCCATGGCGTCGGTGCTCCAGGTTGTGGGGGCCATCGAGCGCATCGGCAACGCCGCCGTCGACATCGGTCGCATCGTCACCCACCGGCTGGGCATCCCCCGCGCCCTGGTGGCCGACCTCTCCCGGGCGGAGGAGGTGTCCCACCGGGTGCGCGTGCGCGAAGGGTCGGCCATGGCTCACCGCACCCTGGCCGACGTGGAGCTCCCGGTGGAGGTGGGAATGCGGGTCGTCGCCATCCGCCGGGACCGGGACTGGGTGACCGACATGGAGGGCGAGCACGTCCTGCTCCCCGGCGACGTCCTGTTCCTGCAGGGCGCGGCGGCCGGCATCGCCGAGCTCCGGGTGCTGGCCGGCGCCCCGGAGTGGGAGCCCCCCGAGGTGACGGAGGACGCCGCCGTGTCCGATCTCGACCGGGCCATCGACGCCCTGGTGGAGATGAAGAACGTCTCCGAGGTCGCCGTCGGCCTGGCCTACTCGGCCCTCGTCCTGCGCGACCAGGGCCTGGCCGCCGAGGTCAGCCACCTCGAGGACCGCCTCGACGAGATGAAGGAGCGCCTCGAGCTCTGGGTCCTGCGGGCCGCCCACGAGCATCTCGACCCGTCGCCGTTCCGGGGGCTCGTCCACCTGGCCCAGGCCGCCGAGGAGATCGGTGACGCGGCCGAGCAGATGGTGTGGCTCGTGCAGGAGGGCGAGGCGCTCCACCCCATCCTCGCCCTCGCCCTCGGCGCCGCCGACGAGGTCGTCGTCCGGGTCCCCGTGGCGCCCGGCTCGCCCGCCGACGGGCGGGCCCTCGCCCCCCTCAGGCTCGAGACCGAGACCGGGTTCTATCTCCTCGCCATCCGCCGGGGCGGGCGCTACCTCTACCGGCCCCGGCCCTCCGTCGTCCTCCGGGCCGGCGACGAGCTGCTGGCCACCGGCCCCGACGAGGGCCACCACCTGCTCGCCGAGATGTGCGGCTACACCCTCATCGAGGACGACGAGACCGGCGCCGAGGAGCTCGTGCCGTCGGGGGGCCCTCCCCCCTCACGGTGATCACCGGGCCCGGACGCCGCCCACCAGCGCCCGGACCTGCTCCTGGCGGGCCTCCACCGGACCCGTGAGCAGGTCGTAGGCGACGTCGGCCGAGTCCAGGAGGTGGCGGATGCGGTGATCGATGTCGGCCTGGAACGCGGTGTCGTCGGGCCGCAGGCCGTCCAGCACGATCGGGAACTCGATCGGGAGGTAGAAGACGTGGTCGTAGCGGGCCCGCAGGTCCATGAGGGCGATCTGGCGGGCCTCGTTCCAGAGGTGGTCCTCCTTACGAGGGGCCCGTTCGTGCTCCATCACCCAGTCGGCGTAGGCCAGGACGTCATACACCGAGCGGTCGGCCACGAAGTGGTCGTGGGACATCTCGGCCCGCCACTGCTTGAGGAAGATGAGGGTCTCGGTCTCGGCGGTGGCGTTCTGGTCGAGCGGGAACCCCAGCTCCACGACCTCTCGGGCCACTTCGGGCAGGAGGGGGTAGTCCCACTCCTTGGCGAAGAGGTTGGCGAGGGTGGTCTTGCCGGTGGAGAAGGAGCCGACGAAGGCGACTTTCATGTCGCCAGTGTGGCGCCGGACGCGCCGATGGGCCAGCATGCGGGTGTGGCGCCGATGGAAGAGCGGCTGTGCCTTCTGGCCGTGCACGCCCACCCCGACGACGAGGCGTCCAAGGGGGCGGCCAGCGTCGCCCATTACCACGCTCAGGGCGTGCGCTGCGTGCTCGTGTGCTGCACGGGAGGTGAGGCCGGGGACATCCTCAACCCGGCCATGGACCGCCCCGGGATCCGGGAGCGCCTCCCCGAGGTGCGCCGGGAGGAGCTGGCCCGGTCGACGGCCGTCATCGGCTACGACGAGGTGGTACTCCTCGGCTACCGCGACTCGGGGATGCCGGGAACGCCCGAGAACGAGGACCCTGGGTGCTTCGCCCGCGCCCCGCTGGAGGAGGCCGTCGGGCGCCTGGTCACGGTGATCCGGCGTGAGCGGCCCCAGGTGGTCGTCACCTACGCCGACGACCAGGAGGGCTACCCGCATCCCGACCACCTGCGGGTGCACGACATCACCGTCCCCGCCTTCGACGCGGCCGCCGACCCCGACGCCTACCCCGAGGCCGGCCCCCCGTGGCAGCCGCTGAAGCTCTACTACGTGGCCTGGTCGCGGGCCCGCATGCTCGCCATCCACGAGAAGTTCCTCGAGCTCGGTCTCGAGTCGCCCTTCGACGAGAAGTGGTTCGACCGGCCCGACCACGACGACCGCATCACCACCCGCCTCGAGGTGTCGGAGCACGACGACGTCCGCCGGGCGGCGCTCCTCGCCCACGCCACCCAGATCGATCCCGAGTCGCCGTTCTGGTTCGGGTTGCCGAGCGGCGTGGTCGCCTACGGCTTCGACGACTACATCCTCGCCCGCAGCCTGGTCGACAGCGCGCTGCCCGAGGACGACCTCTTCGCCGGGATCCGGGACCGGGTGCCGTCGGGTCCCTGACCAGGGACCGGGCCGACGGCGGCTCGCTACCATCGCCGAGACGGCCGACTCGTGAAGGGACGCCCATGGCCAAGTACCTGACCCAGGAGTGGCTCGACAACCAGCGCGAGCTGGCCCAAGAGTTCCCCGAGCGGCCGGGCGCCACGGCCCGCATGCAGTACCACGTCACCGGCGGCCCCGAGGGTGACATCGACTACTTCTGGGTGCTGGAGAACGGCACCCTCCTCCAGTCCGAGCTGGGCCACGACCCCGACGCCGACTTCACCCTCACCCTCTCCTACGACGACAGCGTCAAGATCCAGAAGGGCGAGCTCGATCCCAACGCCGCCTTCATGCAGGGCCGCATGAAGGTCACGGGCAACATGGGCAAGCTCATGAGCCTCCTCCCTCTCACCCAGAGCGCCGAGTACAAGGCGATCCAGGAGAAGATCCGCGCCGTCACCGACGAGTACTGATCGTCGGGGGCACCCCGCCGCCTCCGAGCCGGCCTCGTCCGGCCCCGTCCGGCCCCGTCCGGCCCCGTCCGGAAGGCCGACCGGCGCCGTAGAAGGGATGCTGTGGCTGCCATGTCTCTGCGTGACGTCAGCGATGCGACCCTCGTCGTCGCCATCGGCCGGTGGCGCCAGGACGCCCTGGCCGAGGCCTACCGCCGCCATGCAGGCGCCGCCTTCGCCCTGGCCCGCCGTCTCCTGGGCGACCGCGACCTGGCCGAGGAGGTGCTCCAGGAGGTGTTCCTGCGCCTGTGGAACACCCCCGACCGCTTCGACCCCGACCGTGGCAGCCTGCGGTCGTACCTCCTCGCCCAGACCCACGGCCGGTCCGTCGACCTCCTGCGCTCGGAGACGTCGCGGCGGCGCCGGGAGGAGCGGGAGGCGCGGGCGACGGCCGAGCACGGCGTCGACATCGAGCGGGAGGTCGTCGACATGGCGGTCGCCGACCAGGTCAAGGACGTCGTGGCCGAGCTCCCCGTCGACGAGCGCCGGGCCATCGAGCTCGCCTACTTCGGAGGCCATACCTACCGCCAGGTCGCGGTGCTCCTCGACCAGCCGGAAGGTACCGTGAAGAGCAGGATTCGTTCCGGGCTCAAGCGTATGCGCCAGGGTCTCGTGGATGCAGGGGTAGGGGTGTCGTGGGCCGAGAGCTGAACCACGCCGACGCCGCCGACTTCCTGGGGGTCTACGCCCTCGACGCGCTCGACGGCGACGAGCGGGCCGCGGTCGAGGACCACGTCCGGGACTGTGGTGCGTGCCAGGCCGAGGTCTCCCAGCACCGGGAGGTGGCTGCCGCCCTCGCCGCCCCGGGCTGGGCCCGGGCGCCGGAAGGCCTCTGGGACCGCATCGCCGGCTCCCTCGAGGAGGCCCCCCCGCCGCTGCAGATGCCCTCCGCGCCGGTCGTGAGCCTGGATGGTCGCCGGCCACGCCGGTTCCGCCCCCTCGAGGTGGCGGCCGCCGCCATCGCGGCCGCCGCAGTGGCCACGGTGGGGGTGATGGGCCTGAAGATCGTCGACGACGAGCGGCGCATCGACTCGCTCAAGGAGCAGGCCCAGGGCGCCGAGCTCAGCCGCACCGCCAACGCCGCCCTTGCCGACCCCGCCGCCCGCCGGGTCGACCTCCGCTCGCCGGACACCCAGTTCGTGGCCCAGGCCGTGCTCCTCCCCGACGGGTCCGGGTACCTGGTGGACACCAACCTCCCCGACCTGGGCCGGGACCGGACGTACCAGCTCTGGGCCGTCGTCGGGTCCAACCGGATCTCCGTCGGCGTGCTCGGGCCGAAGCCCGACGTCGCCGCCTTCACGGCCCCCGGGCAGACCTCGGCCCTGGCCATCACCTCCGAGGCGGCCGGCGGCGTGATTGTGACCCAGAACCAGCCCCTGGTCGTGGGCACGGTCTGAGCGACGAGCGGGACGGTAGGAGCCCGGGTCAGCCCTGGCGCTGGAGGTCGCGCAGAGCCCGGTAGCCGATGAACACGGCGCCGGCCCGCCGGGCCAGAGCCCGCAGGCTGGGGTGGCCGGTGACCAGGTCGTGGTCGTCGACCCGGCCGGCCCAGTCGGGGTCGAGGGCCCGGAGCTCGGGCGTGTCGGCGGCGGGATGGACGCGCAGCTCGGTGACGCCCGGCTCCAACTCGGCCAGGGCCCGCTCGACGGCCCGCCGGCTGCCGGTCCCCTGGGCCCGCACCACGTTGTCGGGCGCGACGACGCCCTCGGCCGCGGCCAGGGCCCGGAAGGGGAACCCGACGGTCCGCTCGCTCGCCTCCGGCCCGAGGCGCATCGGAAGCTGGAACTCGACGGCCAGCTCCAGGTAGATGTCGAAGAACTCGGGCCTCAGCTCGAGGGTGCCCATGTGGGAGTCGAGGTGGCTGACGTCGAACCCCCAGTAGATCGCCCGCTCCACCTGGGCCCGGCACTCCCGGCGGATCTCGTCGAGGTCGGCGTGGTCCCAGACGTCCTGGAGGGTGCGGGGAAAGCCACCGTCGCCGTCGAGCAGGGACGGGGCGTGGGTGATCGGTCCCCACCGGTACAGGTCGTGCTCGGCGTTGAGCGTGAGGTGGACGCCCACGTCCTCGCCGAGGTAGCGGGCGGCCGCGTCGCGGGCCCAGGGGCAGGGCACCATGAGGCTGGCGCTGGTTGCGATCCCCTCGCGCAGGGCCTCGTAGATGCCGATGTTGGCGGCGTGCGACGACCCCAGGTCGTCGCAGTTGACGATCAGCAGCCGGGCGTCGGGGGGATGACCGAGCCGCTCGGCCACCGGGGGCGCGGGCACCGCCCGACCGTAGTTCGCGGGCGTCAGGTGGGGGTGGCTGCCGGGCAGGAGGACCACAGGCCCCGGCCCCGCTCCCGGGCGTCGCGGGCGAGAGAGAGGAACTCCTCGGCGTGGGCAACGTTCGGGGGGATGGTGAGGGGCTGGGCGTAGCCCTCGCGGACGAGCTCGGCGTTCACGAACAGGCCGTCGGGGAGGCGGTACACGTAGGCGAGGGTGCGCCCGTAGGCGTCGCGGTCCTCGACGTCGCCCACCAGGCGCACCCCGGCCCCGCCCTCGAGCAGTGACGAGACGTACGCCGACGCCTCCCGCCCGAAGCACTGGACGGGCTTGCGGGGGTCCTTGGTCTCGGGCGTGTCGACGCCGATGAGGCGGACCCGGTGACCCCCGGACACGACAAGGGTGTCGCCGTCGACCACCCGCTCGACGGTGGTGTCGAGCCCGGGGGGCAGGACGCCCGCGGCGCCCGCTCCGGCC